>JBOGLL010000115.1:0-1953 GCA_050746065.1 Terriglobales bacterium
AACCTTCCGATGCGAGCGAACAGCAAGCGCAGGTAATCATAGATTTCCGTGGAGGTAGCCACGGTGGAGCGCGGGTTGCGCGTCGAGTTCTTCTGCCGGATGGCGATTGCGGGCGCGATGCCCTCAATCAGGTCGACGTCCGGTTTCTCGATGCGCTCCAGGAACTGGCGGGCGTAGGCGGAGAGCGACTCCACGTAGCGCCGCTGGCCCTCGGCGTAGATGGTGTCAAAGGCGAGCGACGATTTGCCCGAGCCAGAGACGCCGGTGACCACGGTCAGGGTGTTGTGGGGGATTTCAAAGCTGATGTCCTTCAGGTTGTGGACCCGCGCACCCCGCACCAGAATGGAATCACCAGCCATGTGAGAGTGTGCCGCAGAACCTCGGCTGCGGAACTTACCATTATAAATGGCGAAGAAAGCCGGCCTTTTGGGCTGTTTCTGCATTGCTGTGAAGAAAAGACCAACCCCGTACGTCTAAACTGTGTCGCACTTCTGCTGGTAAGGAGAACTCGGATGAGCTTGGATTGTTCGCGCAGGGATTTCACCCTAGCCTGGCAACCTCCAAAGGACCGCATGGAATCACGCTGATGCAGCATGCGCAGAAGGGCGGGGAGGACGCGGCGGCAGTGGTTAGCTTCCTGGAGTCGCTGGCGGCCGGATGAAACTAATTTGACCGCAAGATTCGGATAGCACCAGAAAGCGGTTCGACGCTACTCTCGGGGCCATGACCAGTACAATCATGACTTCGGAGATGGCGGACATGGCCGTGAGCCGCGAGCATTCCATATTGTGGCAGGCCGTCCTGGAGCGGGACGCAAGGCAGGACGGAAGCTTCTTTTTCGCGGTCAAATCCACGGGCATCTACTGCCGGCCTTCCTGCGCAGCACGGCGGCCTCGGCGGGAGAACGTGGTGTTCTTCCGCCAGCCCGAGGAAGCCGAGCACGCGGGATTCCGTCCGTGCCAGCGGTGCCGCCCGCGCGCGGCAGCGGATCAACACTCTCAGGCGGGAATGGCCCGAGCGGTCTGCCGGTACATCGAGTCTCATCTCGATGAGCCCGTCACCCTGGCCAGACTGGCGCGCGTTTTTCGCAAGAGCCCGTTCCACCTGCAGAGAACCTTCAAGGCCGCAGTCGGGATCACGCCACGGGAATATGCCGACTCACGGCGCATGGAGCGCTTCAAGGGCGAGCTCAAAGCGGGGCGCAGTGTGACACACGCGCTGTATGACGCCGGGTACAGCTCCAGCAGCCGCCTGTATGAGCGCGCCGGGGCCGAGCTGGGGATGACGCCCGACGCCTACCGCCGCGGCGCTATCGGCATGGACATCCATTACACGATCGCGGAATCACCCATCGGCCGCATGCTGGTGGGCGCAACCCGCAAGGGAGTGTGCCTGGTCCGGTTCGGAGATTCGGATGAAGAGCTGGAAGCAGGGCTGCGCCGGGAGTATCCGTACGCCGTGAAGAAACGCGACGACGAAGCCTTGCATTCCTGGCGCGATGCCTTGCTCGAACACCTGCGCGGTCATACTCCTGACGCCCGGCTGCCGCTCGATATCCGGGCTACAGCCTTCCAGAAACGCGTATGGAATCATCTGCAGCAGATCCCGCGCGGCCGGACTCGCTCGTATTCGGAAGTGGCGCGCGCCATCGGACGTCCGCAGGCAGTGCGCGCAGTGGCACGTGCTTGCGCCACTAACCCTGTCTCCATCGCCATCCCCTGCCATCGCGTGATCGGAAGCGACGGAAGCCTGACCGGTTACGCCTGGGGCATTGAGCGGAAGCGTAAGTTGCTGGATCTTGAACGGGCGGCAAGAGTTCGAACTGCTCCCAAGTCCGGTAAGTAAGAACGGCGTTTTGCGGGAGACTGATTATTGCACGATCAGATCGATGGCTGTCGCATGCTGAAACGACCCGCCGGTTCCGTTGATGACGATGCTGTGGGTACCACGGGG
>JBOGLL010000116.1:0-4716 GCA_050746065.1 Terriglobales bacterium
GCCTCGTGTATGGCAGTCGAATGGCCAAAGGTTGATAGGCCGTATGCTGATGATAAAGAATTGGTTAGGTCTGTATCTCTGGAGAGGCAGAGGCGACCGGATGACCACATGACGGCAGAGTGCCCACATATGGGCATGGCGGGTCTAACCTGGGCGAAGGCACCAATGCTGGTGCCAGCTTACATTCCGTCGTAATTCGGGCCGCCGCCGCCCTCGGGCGGCACCCAGGTGATGATCTGGTACGGATCCATGATGTCGCAGGTTTTGCAGTGGACGCAGTTGGAGGCGTTCAAATGGATGGTCTTGCCTTGGGGGGCAGTGGCGTCCTCGACCATCTCGTAGACGCTTGCCGGGCAGAAGTGGTGGCAGGGATTGCCGAACTCGGTAACGCAGCGCGTGTTGCAAATATTGGTGTCGTGGATGACCAGGTGCGCGGGCTGGTCCTCTTCGTGCTTGGTGCCGGAGTGGTAGAGGTCGGTGAGCTTGTCGAAGGTGAGCGTCTTGTCGCCCTTGGCGTCGCCCAGCATGTGCGAACGCGCGCCGCCTTCGGCGGGAAGCGAGGCCAGTTCCTGCATGCGCGTGTGTCCGGCGTGAGACGGGTAGCGCGCCGCCAGGCCGCGCCCTCCGGTGATCTGCTGTACGGCGGTATGGAACATGCCGGCGAGAAGTCCGTGCTCGAAGCCCTGATGGAAGTTTCGTACCTTCCACAATTCATCGCGGATCCAGCTCTCCTCTACCCGCGACTGGAAACTGCCGAGTGTTGCCACAGAAAAATCATTCCTTGTCAGCGCCTCGAACGCAATTTCGGCGGCCAGCATCCCGCTCTTGATGGCCAGATGAATCCCCTTGAGTCGCTGGGAGTTGAGGAAGCCGGCCGAGTCGCCCAGCAGCATCCAGCCATCGCCGGCGACGGGCGGGATGGCGAACCATCCGCCGTAGGGCAGGGACTTGGCGCCGTAGCGGATCATCTTGCCGCCCTCCAGCATTTTCGCCACGAAAGGATGTCGCTTGAACTCCTGTAGCACGCGCTGCGGATCGAGGCGCGGGTCAGCGTAGTCGAGCCCCACGACGAAGCCCAGCGAAACCACGTTGTCGCGCGAGCCGTAGATCCACGCGCCGCCGTATTCCTGCGTAGTCAGCGGCCAGCCCATGGTGTAGATGACTTCACCGGGAGCGATGCGTCCGGCAGGTAGTTCCCATAATTCCTTCACGCCCACGCCGTAGGTTTGCGGGTTGCGGTCACGGTCAAGCTGGAAGCGCGCGATGAGCTGCTTGGTGAGCGAGCCGCGCGTGCCTTCAGCCAGGATCACTATCTTCGACTTCAGATCGTAGCCGGGCTCGAAATTGCCTTTGGGCTGGTTGTGCTTGTCCACGCCCTTGTCGTCGGTGCGCACGCCGGAGACGCGGTCGCCGTCGTAGAGCAGCTCGGAGCCGGCAAAGCCGGTGAACAGAGTGATGCCCGCGGCCTCGACCTTCGCGCCCATCCACTTCACGAAGCGGTTGAGCGAGATGACGTAATTGCCATGGTCGCGCAGCGGCGGGGGAGTGATGGGGAACTTGAATTTCGATTTCTCAGTGAAGTAGTAGACCGCTTCTTTGGTCACTTCAGCGTCGAGGGGAGCTTCTTTCTCGAAGCCGGGAAGCAGTTCGCGCATGGAGCGCGGGTCGAGCAGTGCCCCGGAAAGACAGTGCTGTCCAACTTCGCGGGCTTTTTCCAGGACGTAGATGTTGTCCTTGGTGAGGGGCGCGTCAGGATGCACCGCGTTGTGTGCGTCCACGCGCTGCGCCAGACGCAACGCACAGGCCATGCCGGCGGGCCCTCCACCGACGATGACCACGTCGGCCACCATTACGGGACGGTTGACGTTCGGAAGGGGCATCCGAAAAACGAGGCTCATGGCTCGGTGATTCCGCGTGCGGGTAGCTTACCTGCTGCCCTGCGAAGAAGCGCCGTGTCGGCGGTGAGAAGTTCGCACTTCTCCTCGACGGCAAGGGCCAGGTAGAGAGCGTCATAGAACGGGCACTGAAGGTTCTGTGCCACGTGGAAAGCTCTGGTCGCGAGGCTCGTGGAGGGTCGGAGCTCAATCGGCGGGGAAAGAAAATCGAGCAGGCTTTCCTCCGCCGTTGACGGGGAGAGCTGCTTCCGAAGGACGCAGACCTTCCAAAGGGCATTGCCCACTTCGGCGACGAGAATGTCCGGCGCGAGGAACGAGAGGCGCCGCGCCTTCAGGTCTTCAAGGAACTGCTCAGCAACCTCGCTGCCAGGCTCCGGAATACACCATTTGATGGCTACGCTGGCGTCCAGAACGTATCGCAACCGTCACCGTTCACGATCTTCGCGGATCAAAACAGAACTGTCAGGGAAGATACCGTACTGGGCCCTGATTTCCTCGCGGCGCCTATTGATCCGGTCAACCAATTGGTCTAACTCTTTGCCAAACTTGGCGACGCGCCGGCGGCGCGAAGGCTTTCTCTCGGACTTTGCCGGAACTGGTTTGGGTCGGGTTGCCACAGTAACGATTATATCGGACGCCAGTTGTCTGAGCGCTCCTGAGAGTGGGCTGGTCGTGCCAATCTAGCTCCCCCCTTTCGCCTTCTTTATCTCCTCAATCAACACCGGCACCACGTCGAACAAATTTGCCGCTACGCCGTAATCCGCGACCTCGAAAATCGGGGCCTCGGCATCCTTATTGATGGCGATGACGGCTTTCGAGCCCTTCATGCCGACGATGTGCTGGATGGCGCCGGAAATACCCAGGGCCAGGTAGAGCTTGGGAGCGACGGTCTGGCCGGAGGAGCCGATCTGGCGGTCCATGGGCAGCCAGCCGGAATCGCAGATGGGACGCGAGGCGGCGATCTCGCCGCCCAGGGCCTCGGCGAGCTGCTTGGCGAGCTCAATGTTCTTCGGCTCTTTGATGCCGCGGCCCACGGCTACGATTACTTCGGCTTGGGTGAGGTCCACCGCCTGCTTCGCTTCCTTGAACATTTCGTGCGGACGATTGCGGAGGACGCCCTCGGCAATCTCGACGCTGATGTTCTCGACAGGCGCGGCAGCCGCGGCTGACTCCGCCTGGTCGCCGCGGAAGGCGCCGGTCTGGAAAGTGACAAACCATGGCGGATCGCCGGGGAAGGAAACGTCGGCTGCGAACTTGCCCTGGAACATCTGCCGCGTGAACAACAGGCGCGCGCCGTCCTTGCGGTAGCCGATGGCATCGCTGATCAGCGTGCGCCCGAGCGCGGTGGCCAGTTTGGGAGCGAAATCGCGCACCTGGTAAGTGTGCGGCATCAGCACCAGCTTCGGTTTCTTGTCGGCGACGAACTGCTTGAGCGCGGCGGCGAAGCCGTCGGGCGTGTAAGGCTCGAGTTTCGCCGACTCGATGGCATACACCTTCGCGATCTTCTTGCTCGCGACTTCGGCGGCCACTCCGGCAATGCCGAGGCCCACCACCGCGGCTTCCAGCGTCCATCCAGTTTCGGCGGCGATGAGTTGCGCGCCACGGATCGTTTCCCAGGAGACGCGGTTCAGCTTGCCTTCGCGTTGTTCAACGACGACGAGGACCGTGTCTGCCATGTAGCTCTTAGCCTTTAGCTTTTAGCCCTTAGCTCTTGAATCTTCTCTCGTCCTTCACGGTTGCACTTGACGGCTTCCGTTCCGGTTTAGAGCACGTGCACTTCATTTCTGAGTTTGTCCACCAGCTTCTTCGCGACCTCAGAGGGCGGACCTTCCAGCATCTCCGTCTTTTTGGTTTTCTGAGGGACGTACAGCCGTTCGATCCTCTGCTGGTTTTCGGCCAGGGCCCCCTGTACTTCCGCCAGCGCCACCTTGCGCAGCGGCTTGTTCTTTGCCTGCTTGATGCCGATGAGCGTGGCGTAGCGCAGCTTGTTGATGCCCGACTGGATGGTCAGCACCGCAGGCAAAGGCATATCTACGTACTGGAAGAAGCCCGCCTCGAGTTCGCGCTTGACCCGAATTCCCGAAGAAACGCCGCCGCCATCCGCTTTCTGGATTTCCATGATGATGGTGGCGTGCGGCCAGCCCAGCAGCTCGGCAAGGATCACGCCGGTTTGCGCATAGCCGTAGTCGTCCGACTGCAGGCCGGTGAAGATGAGGTCGAAGGACTCGTCCTTGATGGCGGCGGCAAAAGCACGCGCGGTGTTGAAGGCGTCGAGTCCGACGAAAGCCGCGTCTTCCAGATGGATGGCACGGTCCGCACCCTTGGCCAGCGCTTCACGCAGCACCTGTTGCGCCCGCGCCGGACCCGAGGTGATCACCACTACCTCGCCGCCGTGCTTTTCCTTCTGCCGCAGCGCCTCTTCGAGCGCGTAAGCGTCCGGTTCGTTGACTTCGTAGGTCACGTCCTCGCGGATCCAGGTGCCGCCCTCGTTGAGCTTGAGGGGAGCGTCCTTCTGCGGAACCTGCTTCATGCAGACAAGAATCTTCATGGTCAGTCGTAAGTCGTTAGTCGTAAGTCGTTAGGGAAAGCCAGAAGCAAAGCAGGGAAGCAGCAGTATAAATGAGCAGCAGGGCGAAGCGAAAAGCTCACCACAAAGGGCACAAAGGAGGCACAAAGGCGTGCCCAACTAATCCAGGAAAGCCACCGACTGCACGCCGCTTACCTCAATGCGCTTGCGGCAGCGCTTGTTCTTGCACATCACCAGGTCGTCCTTGCGGAACATATAGGAGCGGGCCTTGGCGAATTTGGCGCGGTCGCGCTC
>JBOGLL010000117.1:0-2617 GCA_050746065.1 Terriglobales bacterium
GACGGCGCTCGTAGGCGGCCAGACCGCCGAGTACGGCGCGGTTGGCAGCTTTCTGCAGATCGAGGTTCAGCGAGGTGTAGACGCGCAGGCCGCCGCGGTGCACTTCGTCGCTGCCGTACTTCTGCTCGAGATACTGGCGGACTTCCTCCACAAAGTAGGGCGCGAGGGAGTTCGTGGGCACGCGGATATCGAGCTTGATGGGCGCTTCCTTGGCGCGAGTGGCTTGCTCGACCGTGATCTTGCCGTCCTCCAGCATGGCATTGATGACCAGGTTGCGGCGGCGCGTGGCGCGTTCCGGATTGCTGATGGGAGAGTAAGCGTTGGGCGCCTTGGGCAGCGCAGCCAGGAGCGCGGCCTCCTCCACCTTCAGGTCGCGGGCGCGCTTGTTGAAATAGAATTGCGATCCGGCCTCGAAGCCGTAGACACCGTGTCCCAGGAAGATCTGGTTCGAGTACATGGTGAAGATCTGCGGCTTGGTGAAGCGCCGCTCGATCTGCATGGACAGGACTACTTCCTGGAACTTGCGCCGGAACGAGCGCTCATTCGAAAGGAACAGGTTGCGCGAGAGCTGCATGGTCAGCGTGGAGGCCCCCTGCGCCCGGGTGCCGGCGCGGATGTCCTGGTAGGCTGCGCCCAGCACGCGGTAGAAGTTGATGCCCCAGTGCTTTTCAAAATCCTTGTCCTCGATGCTGAGCACGGCATCGCGCAGAACAGGGGCGAAGTCCTCGTAGCTTGCGATTACGCGGCGCTGCACGGCGAAAGAGCCGACCGGGCGCCCCTGGTCGTCATAGACCTCCGTGATGGAGCTGGGACGGTAGTGCTCCAGCTCGCCCACTTCCGGCAGGTCGGTGGAGTAAACGATGAGCAGGCCGCCCACCGCGCCCAGGATGGCGGCAACGAGCAGGAGGAAGGCAAACGCTACCCGGCCGACCAGGCGCGCGCGTCCGACCTTGACCGGTGGGATGTCCGAGTAGAGTGATTCCATGAGCTTCTTCGGCGGGGGGGAGCCACTTCAGAATAGCACGGATGATTCGATGCACCGGAGTCGCAGACTGGATGCCCCTGGCTGCAAACGAAAAGCCCGGCCGAGGCGGCCGGGCTGAGAGGAAAGCTGCGTAAGTTACTTCTTGCGCTCGCCGATCAGGGTCAGGGCACGGCGCATGATCTCGTCCTCTTTGGGTGCAGACGGGGCGGAGTCGGTCGCCTCCTCTACGCCGTCCTCGGGCTGGGCCAGGTCGTCGTCAGGGTCCACTACCAGGATGTTGGGCGTGACCGCGCCGTCCTGGATGGCCTTGCCTCCCGGCGAGTGGTATTTGGCCACGGAGAGGATCAGCGCCGAGCCGTCCGGAATCTCAATCACCTTCTGGATGGAGCCCACGCCGAACGTCCGCGTGCCCACCACGTCGGCGCGCGCGTTCTCCAGCAGGGCGGCGGTGACCACTTCGGCCGCGCCCGCGGTGCCGCGGTTTACCAGCACCACCACAGGCAGGCTGGTGACGGCGTCATCTTCTTCCGCGGTGAAGGTTTCGCGCGGATACTTCTGTCCCTGCACGTAGGCGATCACGCCCCGCTTCAGGAACAGCCGGGCGGCAGCGATGCCCTCGGAGATCTCGCCTTCCGCGCAGTTCCGCAGGTCGAGAATCAGATTGCGGGCGCCCGAGTTTTCCAGCGCGCGCAGCCGGGAAGCCAGTTCCGAAGCCTTGCCCTTGGTAAGGGCGCTGGCCTTCAGGTAGCCGATGTTGTTCTCCAACATGCGCGACTGGATGGGAGGAAGCTGCACCACGTCGCGCGTCACCGTGATGCGCTGCGGCTCCGAACGGCGAACCCGCACGACGGAAAACGTGATGTTCGAGCCTGCCGGCCCGGAGGCCAGATTTCGGATCTCAGCCAGCGACAGGTCGCGCGTGCTGCGTCCATCAATGGCTTCGACAATATCGCCTCCCTGCACGCCGGCTTTTTCTGCCGGCCCGCCGGGGATCACCGCGACCACCGCGGCGTAGCCGAAACGCTTGGAGAGCGTTGCTCCCAATCCGGCCTTGCCGTCCTGTTTGTGGGCCTTGTACTGGCGATACTCGGCTGCGTTCAGGTAGCTGGAGTTGGCGTCCAGGGATTCCAGAAGGCCGTGCAGCGCGCCATCGGTGACGTGAGGAAGGTTCGGCTCTTCGACGTAGTCGCTGCGCACTCGCGACAGCACTTCACTGAACACCGCAAGCTGACGGTAGGCGCCCTCGCCTCCTGCGGCCCGCACTCCCAGGCCACCCAGCACCGCAAACAGCACCACCAGGGCTGAACTGCCCAGCACTACGGCCTTCAGCTTGTTGGACATGAAGTTGACCTTCGCTTTCAGGGCGGACCAGCCCCTGTGAGTGTCATTATATATGACGTTGCCGCGCGCTCCAGGTTGCTTGCCCGAGTGGGAATATCTGAGGTGACCGGGTATTTCGTCCCGCCGGGCGGCCCACTCAACAGCCGGTTAGGCGCCGGCGCAACCCCATGCTGGTGCTCTCCGAAAGCGACGTGAAGCGCCGGCTCGATCCTGTGGCCGCCATTGCTGCCATCGAGCAAGCCTTCCGGCGCGACTATCGGGCCACGGCGCAGATGCCGGCGCGGCTGCACC
>JBOGLL010000118.1:0-3619 GCA_050746065.1 Terriglobales bacterium
TCTTCGTTTGAATGGAAGGCAAATACAACATCCTGCCAACCGGCGCGAGCCAGAATCCTGTGGGAACCGGACTCTCGCTTCACGCTCCAACCGATGCGCATCAGCGCCGCAAGCACGCGGTTCGCCTGAGTGGACGCCACTGGCTCATGCGGCGCCGAAGACGACGCTCACCAATTCCGGGGCAGCTTCGGCATGTTCCAACCGGTCCGCCACCACGCGTAGGGCGAGTGCCTGGACCTTGGCCATGGCTTCCTCGCGGGTCTTGCCGTAGGTCATCGTGCCGGGCAGCTCGATGACTTCCGCAATCCACCGTCCGTCGGTTTCCTGTTCCACCTCAACCGTAAACTTCATCGATCAGTCTCTTCGGCCATCATATCCCAGTCCGAGCCGCCTCTAGGCGTTAATCGCAACTCCCTCCACCGCATTGAACGCATCCAGCATTCCCTCCGACAGCGTGGGATGCGCGTGGATGGTGAACATCAGGTCGTCCACCGTGCCTTCGAGCTCCAGCACAGCCACCGACTCCGCGATCAGCTCCGTGGCTGAAGGCCCGATGATGTGCACGCCCAGGATCTCGCCGTACTTCGACTCCGACACCACTTTGATGAAGCCCTCGTGCGAGCCCACGATGCGGGCCTTGGAGTTGGCCGTGAACGGAAACTTGCCCACCTTGACCGCGTAGCCGGCGTCCTTCGCCGCCTTTTCCGTCAGGCCCACGCTCCCGATCTGCGGCTCGCAGTAGGTGCAGTTGGGAATGCGGTTGCGGTGCACGGGTTTGGCCGGGCGTCCGGCGATTCGCGCTACGGCCACGATGCCCTGCATGGCGCCGACGTGCGCCAGTTGCGGCATGCCGTCCACGATGTCGCCAATGGCATACACGCCCGGCTCCGCCGTCCGCATCCATTCATTGGTTTTGATGAATCCGCGATCCACCTGGACTTTCGTCTTCTCCAGCCCAATGCCCTCGGTCCGAGGCGCACGGCCAACCGCGATCAGGATTTTTTCCGCTTCCAGCTTCTGCGCCTTGCCGTCGCTGGTCGTGAAGGCGACGGAGACGCTGGCCTTGGTCTTTTCCACCTTTTCCACCTTCGCTCCTAAATGCGAAGTGATGCCTTTCTTGTTGAACGAACGCAAAAGTTCCTTGGAGACCTCCTCGTCTTCCAGGGGCACCATTCGTGGCAGAAGTTCGAGCACTGTGACCTCGGAATCGAACGAGCGGTAGATGGACGCGAACTCCACGCCTACCGCGCCCGCACCCACCACCACCAGCGACTTTGGGATCACGTCCAGGCTCAGAACCTCGATATTGGTCAAGATGCCTTTGTCTGGCTTCAAACCGGGGAGCATGCGGGCTTCCGAGCCCGTTGCCAGGATTACGTTTTTCGCTTTCACCGCTGACGTTTTGCCACCCGCCTCCACATCAACCGTCAGCCCGCCGTCCTTCGCCGGGCCGGCCAGTCGCCCGTAGCCGGGAATTACGGTCACCTTGTTCTTGCGCATAAGGAAGTCGAGGCCCTTGGCATGCTTAGCCACAATTTTGTTCTTGCGGTCCTGCACCGCGCCCCAGTTCAGTTTCGGAGTGCCGATGCCCTCGATGCCGAACTCCTTTGCCGCCTTCAGGTGGTCGTAGATTTCCGCGTTGAACAACAAAGCCTTGGTGGGAATACAGCCCACGTGCAGGCAGGTGCCGCCCAGCTTGGCGTCTTTTTCGATCAGGCAGGTCTTCAGGCCCCACTGTCCGGCGCGGATGGCGGCAGTGTATCCGCCCGGGCCCGCGCCGATAATGGCGACATCGTAGATGATCTCAGGCAAGGTCGTGCTCCCGGCGCGCGGTTTCGAGAGGCTGCGCCGGAAATGATTGTATTCGAGCCCGAAGGGGGGTGCGAGTTCGCTGGACGAAGCGCCCTAGGTGCTTCGTCCACCAGCCTCGAGCAAACGAACGTCTTCGAGGTCGACCGGCCGTCCGCTGGCTTTCTTGGACGCAATCAGATCGTCGCGGGAAACCACGTAGAATTTCTGGCCCTCGAATTCCATAGGCCGCAGCCGGCTCCAGGCGTCCTCGAAGCTCAGGCCGGGTGTTGAAGTCTGAACGTCGATGCGGACAAAGTCCTGAAAAACGGTGATCTCATGCGCCAGCAGGTCCTCGGCGGTGGTAAGCGCTGCTGTACCTAGCTTGGCGTCCTCAAGTGCTTTCAGGAGATTACTAGCGTTCTGCGGCGTGCTCTCAATCAGAATGTCCAAGTCAAACGTTGCGCGCGGAACACCGTGCAGCACCGCGGCAATTCCGCCGATGACGACGTACCGGACTCTATGCTTTTCGAAGGATGCGAATACGTGTTTGAGCTGGTTGAGCATGTCGCTGTTCCGCCAAGCCTGGGTTAATGCTTAACGCGAGTTCGCAGAACGAACACAGGAGCTGCATCCGTTGCTCCAGGCTGAGTGACTGAAACCAGCGAGCCTTGGCCTCGGGTGCCTCGTCCTGGCGGTCGTGGGAGATACTCCTCTTCATCACCGTCCATGGTACGGACAATCCCAAGGGCTGGGAAGGGGCTCTCAAGGCCTCTTCGCGAGCGGCCCTTAGAGCTCGGACTCTTTGGAACCCAGGTTCCTCACAAAATCATCCACGATGGAATTGAACCGTTCCGGATCATCCACAAACAAGGCATGGCCTACGCCGTCCAGCGTCTCAACGCGCGTCGCAGGCAGCACCGACTGGAACAGTTCGGCCGAGGCCTTCGAGGAAGCTTGGCAAACGAACAGCACCGGCCGGTCGATCTTGGCTGCCGCCGGGCGCCAGTCCGCCTGCGCAAACACGTTGCCGATCAGAGCGAAGGCGCTACTGGTCGGCGTCCGCAGAGCCATCTCCGTAATCCGCTTCACGTACGCTTCCGGATGCGGCTTGGCATACATGTTGCGGACGAAGTCCTCCGTCCACTTGCGGCGGTCGGTTTGCATGGTCTTCAGCCAGGTGAACATCCCGCGCCAGCGCTCCACCGAGGCCTTGTCGGGATCGCTGAGGAAGGCGTCGACAAGGACCAGGGCATGCAGATCGGCAGTTCCGAACTCCCGCGCATAGGTCAGCACTTCTCCCACGCCCAGCGACCAGCCCACCAGCACCACGTTCGAAAGTTTGAGGTGCTCAATCAGTTCCCGGATGTCCCGCGCACGGCGCTCCGGATAATGCCCCTCGCTGGGGCGCTCCGACTCTCCCTGCGATCGAGGGTCAAGCGCCACCACGTGGTAATTCCGGGCGAAGTGCCGGATCTGCGGGTCCCAGATTTCTCCCGGCATCATCCAGCCTGGGATGAATACCAGGGCAGGTCCCTTCCCGGCTTCCAGGTAGTGCAACCGTACGCCATCGCTGGTTGTGAAATGGCCGCCCCTAATGGCCGTTTCGTCCGCCGCACAGGGGACGGAGAGCGCAGCCAGCACGGCGATCCCCAGCAATGCGAGAGAGTACTGCCCCAGCACCCAGTACATTCGATTGCGCGAAATCATACTGTCTCCTTACCGCGGCGCTTCGCTCATCAGCGCCAGCAGGTTGTTCTCCGAAGGGCTGTAGCGCGCTAAGCCAGGAGCCGGGCAGCGTCCTTAGCGTAATAGGTAAGGATAATGTCGG
>JBOGLL010000119.1:0-6037 GCA_050746065.1 Terriglobales bacterium
ACGCGATACCGCTACCCCACCTGCACGGTTAGAATCATTGCCCACCATGTCGGCACCGCCCCTCCTGCTCACCAACATTGGCCAGCTCCTCACGCTCGGTCCGACCTCGCCCAAGGCGCGCGGGCCGCGACGGGGGCCGGAGCTGAAGCACCTGGGCCTGATCGAAGACGCGGCTGTTCTCTGCGCCGAAGGAAAGATCGTTGCGGCAGGGAAGGGGCGCGAGGTGGCGCGGCATCCGCTGCTCAAGTCGAAGAAGAAGAGCCGAGTCCGCGAGATTGATTGCACGGGCAAAGTTGTCGTGCCGGGATTCGTGGACTCACACACCCATCCCGCGTTCGCCGCCCCGCGCTTGGTGGACTTCGAGCAGCGCATCGCGGGCGCCACCTACGAGGAGATCGCCGCAGCCGGTGGAGGCATCCGCTCCAGCGTCGACGGAGTGCGCAAGGCGGCCAAGGCCCGGCTGGTGCAGCAGATCGTCGAGGTGCTCGACGAGATGGCGCTTCAAGGCACCACCACGGTGGAAGCCAAGTCCGGCTACGGGCTGAGCCTGGAGGCGGAACTCAAATCGCTCGAGGCCATTCGCGATGCCTCGGCCCAGTGGCCCGGCACCATCGTCCCGACGCTTCTGGGCGCGCATGTCGTGCCGCGCGAGTTCGCCGGCAAGCCGGAGAAATACCTGCGGGAAGTCTGCGAAAAGATGATTCCTCAAGCGGCCAACCGCAAGCTGGCTGCGTTCGTGGACATCTTCTGCGACCGCGGCGCTTTCACCATTGACGACGCCGAGCGCGTTTTCGAGGCGGCGCGAAAACATGGACTGGGCGTGCGTGCGCATGTCTGCCAGTTCTCGCCTTCTGTCCTGTGGCCGCTGCTGCGCTTCGATCCTGCCTCGCTGGACCACATGGACTACGTACAGGAAGAGGACATCCCGCAGCTCGCCCGCCGCGACACCGTCGCGACGCTGGTGCCCGGCGCCAACTTCTTTCTCGGGCTCGACCGCTATCCACCCGCGCGCAAATTGATTGACGCAGGCGTTGCGGTTGCGCTCGCCACCGACTACAACCCCGGCAGTTCACCTACGGTCAGCATGCCGCTGGTGCTCTCGCTGGCCTGCACGCAGATGAAGATGTCTCCCGCCGAGGCCATTGCCGCCGCCACCATCAACGCAGCACACGCCCTGCGGCTGGCTGACCGCAAGGGAAGCATCGAGCCCGGCAAGGACGCCGACCTGGCTGGATTCGACGTCGCCGACTATCGCGAGATCCCCTACTGGTTCGGCGGCCATCACTGCGCCCTCACCGTTCTGGGCGGCGAGCCCATTGCCTCTCCAGCAGGAAGGTAGCTAACCGCAGAGTTGACGACCCGCGCCGCTACAGGCATATACTCTCTTGCAACTCGATTGCAGGAGGACGTCTCATGCCCTTGCCCCAGACCGAAGCCCCCGGATACCTGCAGGCTGAACTGATGGCCCGCGGCATCCGCCTGACGCGCCAGCGTCGCACTATCCTCTCGGTGATCGAGACCGCGAAGCACCATCTGGCAGCGGCGCAAATCCTGCGTCGCGCCCAGCGCCTGGACTCCGGAGTGAACCGGGTGACGGTCTATCGCACCCTGGGGCTGCTGAAACGCCACGGCCTGGTGGACGAGCTGGACCTGCTGCACCTGCGCGGGGACAAGCACTTCTACGAACGGCACCCGAAGCGCGATCATCTGCACATCGCCTGCGTGCGCTGCGCCAAGATCATGGAGTTCGAGAGCGACCTGTTCGAGCGGCTCAAGGCCCAGGTGGAACGCGAGTTCCGTTTCCACATCGCCGTCACCCGCGTGGAAATGGGCGGCTACTGCGCCAAATGCCGCACCTGAAGTCGGTTTCCCCGGCGCCTCAGCGCGGTTGCATGTAGTTGCAAACCGTTTGCAACAGATTCTTGCCCCTATGTATTGACTTGGAATCCGTGGATGGCTGAGAATCGGTGCGCTGGATTTACAGATGCAACTCGGTTGCAACTAGAGAATAGCCTCCTGGGAGTTGTCATGCATTGTACGTCTCGCCCGCAAAGAATTGCTGCCTCCGCCTGCCTGCTTCTGCTGACGATGCTGGCTGTGCCCGCGTGCATGGCCGCACCCGATGCCGGCGTTTCCGGAACCGTCAGGGACCAGTCCGGCGCCGTGGTGCAGAGGGCGAGGGTCAAGGTTGTGAAGGAGCAGCCTGCGGCTGCCGTTTCAACCACCACGGACGCGCGAGGCGAGTTCCACGTGGAGAACCTTGCGCCCGGGAGCTATCAGGTGACGGTGGAGGCACAGGGATTCGCATCCGCCACGCAGACGGTCACGCTCACCGGGTCCGGCGTCGCGCACCTGAGATTCGAACTGCAGCCGGGCAGCGTCGCCCAGGAGATGACGGTGGTGGGGGCGCAGATCGTGGGCGGTTCGGCCAGGGCGCAGCAGGTTCCGGGATCGCTGGACGTGCTGGACCAGAAGACGCTGGAAGGCAGCCGCATCTTCTACGTAGGCGAAGCCTTGCGTAAGGTCCCCGGCATCAGCGTTCGCGACGAAGAAGGTTTTGGCCTGCGTCCCAACATCAGCATCCGCGGCCTGAATCCTACGCGCTCCACCAAGGTGCTGTTGCTCGAGGACGGCATTCCCATCACCTACGCGCCTTATGGAGACAATGCCAGTTACTATCACCCACCCATCGAGCGCTATTCCAGCATCGAGGTGCTGAAAGGATCGGGGCAGATCGTGTACGGTCCCACCACGGTAGGTGGCGTGATCAACTACCTCGCGCCCGATCCGCCGGCGGATTTCCGCGGCTCCCTGACTCT
This sequence comes from Terriglobales bacterium, assembly GCA_050746065.1. Classification (GTDB taxonomy): domain Bacteria; phylum Acidobacteriota; class Terriglobia; order Terriglobales; family Acidobacteriaceae; genus CAZXVY01. Next base: position 2,820 of record JBOGLL010000119.1, read on the forward strand.
GATGGGAGGCAATCGCGATTATTTCGAAGGCGCCGCCAGTGTGGGTGGAACCTGGCGCAATGTGGGCCTGCTGGCCTACTATCTGCGCAAGCAGGGCGAAGGCGCGCGGGAAAATATCCGCCCCGGCGTGGACGACCTGAATGTGAAGGCCACCACCACCCTCGGTTCGCGGCACGCGTTCACGTTCCGCACCAGCTACTATCACGAGGACTCCAACATCACCTACTCCGGCCTGCGGCTGTCCGAATACCTGGCCGATCCTCGCCAGAATCCCTTCCGCAACGATTTCTTTTACGGAAACCGTGTGGGCGTTTCTGCCACCCACAGCTTCCTGCTGAGCGCAAACGCCACGCTGGTCACCAATCTGTACGGAAGTCATTTCGACCGCGACTGGTGGCGGCAGTCCAGCAATTCCAATCAGCGCCCCAATGACTCGGCGGACCCTGCCTGCGCGGGCATGGCCAACCTGAACACCGCCTGCGGCAACGAAGGACGCATTCGTTCCTACTACGTCTGGGGCATCGAGCCTCACGTGCGCACCAGCCATCGCCTGTTCGGGGTGCGCAGTGAAACCGACTTCGGCTTCCGTGCCCACTACGAACAGCAGAAGCGCGCCCAGAAGAACGGACCGCTGCCCACTTCGCGCGATGGCGTGACCGTGGAGAGCAACGAACGCCGCACCGATGCTTACTCTTTCTTCGTGCAGAACCGCTTCCTGCTGAACAAGTGGACCATCACGCCCGGCGTGCGCGTGGAGAGGATCGCTTACGAGCGCACCAACCGTCTGGCGAACGGCGGCCTGGGAGTCACCGGCAACGACAGCCTCGTGCAGGTGGTTCCCGGTCTCGGCGTTTCCTACAGTCCCCGGGAGAAGCTGACCTTCTTCGCCGGCATCCACCGCGGCTTTTCACCGCCCCGCGCCGAGGACGTGGTCAGCAATACGGGTGGCGTGGTGGAACTGGATCCCGAACTGAGCTGGAACGTCGAAGCGGGAGCGCGTACCGAACCGCTGCGCGGTTTGCGTCTGGATGCCACGTTTTTCCGCATGGACTATGAGAACCAGATCGTTCCCGCCAGCCTGGCGGGGGGAGTGGGCGCGGTGCTGACCAACGGTGGCCAGACTCTGCATGAGGGCTTTGAGCTGTTCGCACGCGCGGACACGGGCGTACTGCGCTCTTCTCCGCACAACGTGTATTTCCGCGTGAACTATACCTACCTGCCCACGGCGCGCTTTGACGGAGTGCGCTTCAGCAGCGTTTCCGGCTTCGGCGCCACCAGTGTCACCGGAAACCGGCTGCCCTATGCTCCTGAGAGCCTGCTGACCGCGGGCGTCGGATATTCCCACCGCTCCGGCTGGGACGCGCTGCTGGAGTCGGTCTACGTTGGCTCACAGTTCACCGACGACCTGAACACCATAGCCACCACCGCCGACGGCCAGCGGGGCCGCATTTCCAGCTTCAACGTCTGGAATGCCACCCTGAACTACCAGATTGAGGCCCACCACGCCACGCTGTTTGTCACAGTCAAAAACCTGTTCGACCGCGTCTACGTAGTGGATCAGTCGCGCGGCCTCATCCCCGGGAACCCCCGGCAGGTGCAATCGGGAGTGAAGTTCACCTTCTGACGGCGATGTTGCCTGGCGAAGCCGCGTCACGCGCCGCCTTCGGCTGCCCGGTGTAAGATGATATTCGGGAAGCTGATTGTGACGGAGCAACGCCGAGAGCGGCTGCTGGAGTTGGTCCGGAACCCTCCGCCCGGCAGCAAGATCGCTGAGGCGAAGGAATTCGGAATCGACCTCACCCTGAACGTCCGGCGCCTTGGACTCACACCCACCGAGAGACTGAAGGAATTGCAGTCCTTCAACCGCTTCCTCGACGAGGTCCGGCGGGCGGCTCGAGAAACTCGTCCATGACGCAGTTTGACCGCGCCCTAAGTGCCCTCTCAACCCGCGGCGTCAAGTTCGTGGTGATCGGAGCGGTGGCCGCTGTGGCCCGAGGAGCCGCCCAGTCCACTCAGGACCTGGATATCTGCTACGAGCGCTCCTCCGAGAACATCGAACGCCTGGTAGCTTCGCTCCAGCCATTTCATCCACGGCTGCGCGATATCCCGCCGTCGGTGCCCTTTCGATTCGATGTCCCCACCCTTCGGAACGGAATGAATTTCACGCTCGCCACCGACATCGGCGACATCGACCTGTTTGGCGAGCTACCCGGTGTTGGCGGGTTCGTTCAGGCAGCGACCGGTGCCACCGAGATGGAGCTATTCGGAAGCCGCTGCGGAATCGCCTCGCTGGACACGATCATTTCCGCCAAGCGCGCAGCCGGGCGCCCAAAGGACCTGATCGCGCTGAAGGAGCTTGAAGCCTTGCGTGAGCTGAATAGGAACGAGTAAGCCATCCATACTCTGCGTCTGACCCCCTCCTCGGCTTGGGCAGCAGGTCTGATTTATTATGGAAAAGCGCGGCCTTTGAGCCGATTTTGAGCCTTCTTTGAGGACAAACGCCGTTTCGTGCATCGAAGATCATGATGGGACGGCCTCGGCGCGTCCATCGCATTGATCCCACCCCGGAGTCAAGGAATGAAGCGAATCGCAGTTCTGTTGTGCGTCTTGTGGTGCCTAGCGGTTTCCGCCGCCGCCCAGCGGCTGCCCGGCAACGTGGTTCCCGAGCACTACGACCTTACCTTCACCCCCGATCTGCCAAGAGCCACCTTTGCCGGCGAAGCAGTCATCAAGGTGCGCGTGCTGTCGCCCACCGACCGCATCACCCTGCATGCGCTGGAGATCGAATTCACCGACGTCACGGTGCGCCAGGGCAAGTCGAGCCACAAAGCCAAGGTCACGCTCGACGCGAAGTCGGAAACCGCTACCTTCCACCTGCCCGCCAAGCTGGCGGCGGGTCCGGCACAGATTCACATCCGCTACAACGGCATCCTGAACAGCCAGTTGCGCGGGTTCTATTTGAGCAAGGGCAAAAGCCGGAACTACGCCGGCTCGCAGATGGAAGCCACCGACGCCCGCCGCGCCTTCCCCAGCTTCGACGAACCGGCGCTGAAGGCCAGCTTCGCTATCCGTATGATCGTGGACCAGGGCGACACGGCCATCAGCAACGGCCGCATCGTTTCCGATACGCCCGGCCCCGGCGCAGGAAAACACACGCTGAAGTTTTCTCGCACGCCGAAAATGTCTGCATACCTTGTGGCTCTGGCGGTGGGCGACTT
>JBOGLL010000120.1:0-4207 GCA_050746065.1 Terriglobales bacterium
CGGATGGCGCGCACCAACGCCGCGCATTCCACCAATTCGTCGCGGGTGGTGACGAAGAAGCGGCCCTTGGGAATCGCGCCCCGCCAGTGTCCGGCACGGCCCACTCGCTGCAGTCCCACGGCGATGGCGCGCGGTGAGCCAATCTGGCACACCAGGTCCACCGTGCCCACATCAATGCCCAGCTCCAGCGACGCCGTCGCCACCACTACCTTCAGTTCTCCCGCTTTGAGCTTCTTCTCCGCCACCAGGCGCAGCTTGCGCGCCAGGCTGCCGTGGTGTGCGGCGACTGCATCTTCACCCAGACGCTCCACCAGGTTGTGCGCCACGCGCTCCGCCAGACGCCGCGTGTTCACGAAGACCAGCGTCGAGCGATGCTGCGCCACCAGTTCACCGATGCGGTCGTAGAGCTCATCCCACATCTCGTTGGAGGCCACCGGCCCCAATGGACTCTTGGGGACTTCGACGGCGAGGTCGAGGTGCCGTCGCTGGCCTATCTGGACGACTTCCGGCTTAGGCCGAGCGCGGCCGGTGAGGAACTCGGCCACCAGTTCGATGGGCTTCTGCGTGGCCGAAAGCCCGATACGCACCAGTGCCTGTGTGGAAGCGGGCGACCCCGCCCGCAGAGCTTCCAGCCGTTCCAGCGACAGCGCCAGGTGGGCGCCGCGTTTGTCATCGGCGACGGCGTGGATTTCGTCCACGATGACCGTCTCCACGTTTTTCAGGATGGCGCGGCTGCGCTCCGCGGTCAGCAGAATGTAAAGCGACTCGGGCGTCGTCACCAGGATGTGCGGCGGCCGCCGCAGCATCGCGCGCCGCTCGTGCATCAGCGTGTCGCCGGTGCGCACCGCAGTGCGGATCTCCGGCATCAGCAGCCCGCGTTCGCCGGCCAGGGCGAGAATCTCGCCCAGCGGTTCTTCAAGATTCTTCTGGATGTCGTTGCCCAGCGCCTTCAGCGGCGAAATGTAGAGGACTTCCGTGCGGTCCTGGAGGTTGCCGGCCAGCGCCTTTCGTACCAGTCGGTCAATGCAGGCAAGAAACGCCGCCAGTGTTTTGCCGGAGCCTGTAGGCGAGCTGATAAGCGTGGTGGTACCTGCGAGAATGAGCGGCCAGCCCTGCTCCTGCGGCTCGGTGGGCGTGCCGAAGCGGCCGACAAACCAGTCTCGGACGACGGGATGTGCCCACGCCAGCGCGCCCGGGATTTCCAAAACCATGAGGGGCATTCTAGCCCGGCTTGCTTACTTTCGCAAATTCTTCGCCTAAGCGGAAATCAGCCACAGAGACACCGAGCCACAGAGAAAGGTTTATGGATTTCGACCCTAATTAAGGTTCCGGGTAGGAACTCCTTCGATGGTCAAACTAGCCCTTCCGTCTTCGTACTGCATTTCTCTCTGCGTCTCTGAGCCTCTGTGGCCAAACCTAAAAATTCCCCGGCACGAACTCCGAAATCGCCAGCCGCAACACCGCCCGGCAGTTCCCGCACAGCAGCAGCGTTTCGTTCTCTCCTACGCTGAGCACCGCAACTCTCAGGCTTTCGCAAACGGCGCATCCGGTGGTGGGATCACCCGAGTCCGGTTCGCGGGCGTCAATCGAGGTTTCCTGATCAAAGCGTCCGGTCTTCTGCGTATTGATCTCGAAGGTGGAGCGGCAATCGGCGCAAACGTGGTTGAAGCAGCACTTGGGCTCGCAGGAATAGATGATCTCCGCGCCCTGGCACTTGGGGCAACGTATCAGATCCTTGAGCTGTGGCTGGCTGGGCACAGCCTTCGATTCTATCCGTTCCCAACCCGCCCTGTTTTTCTCCGTGCCCTCAGTGCCTCTGTGGTGAAAAGCATTTAGAATCCCGGCCATGTCGAAAGCCTCCGCAGCCAAGGCCCGTGCGAAGAGAATCAAACTTCTCCTGCTCGACGTGGACGGAGTGATGACCGATGGCAGCATCTGGCTGTTCCCGGCTCCGTCGGGCGCGCCGCCGTCCACGGCGTCGCGGGCCGCCGAACGCGCCGATGCCGGCGGTTTCGCCATCTCCAGTAGCACCATGATCGAAGCCAAGGGCTTCCACGCCCACGATGGCACCGCCATCTCGCTGGCCCGGCTGGGAGGACTGAAGACCGGCGTGATCACCAAGCGCATCTCGGAAACCGTAGCGCTGCGCGCCCGCGACCTGCGTCTCGACCACGTTTACCAGGGCGCCGCCGACAAGATCCGCGCACTCGAGGAAATCCTGCGCACGGAGAATCTGCGCGCCGAGCAGGCTGCCTACGTCGGCGACGACATCATTGACCTTCCGGTGATGCAGCGTTGCGGTCTGGCCATCGCCGTGGCCAGCGCGCGCGACGAGGTGAAGCGTGCCTCTCACTTTGTCACCCCGCACCGCGGCGGCGACGGCGCCGTCCGCGACGCCGTCGAGTTCATCCTGCGGGCGCAGGGAAAGTGGAAACAGGTGGTGGAGGAATACTTGAAGGGCAGTCGTTAGTCGTTGGTCGCTGGTCGTGGTGAGTGCTGGTTGCTGGCGATGCTTGTCGCTAAAGACTAACGACCAACGACGAACGACTGCTACACCGGCAATTCTTCCTGCTGCCACGCTGGTCCTTCTACCTTCGCCGGCGCCGTCAAGTCGAGAATCAACTGCTCCAGCACCAGCCGTTTGCTGGGAGGACTTGAGCGGATTGCGAGGTCGGCGCGCGCTACCAAGCGCAGCGCACGCGTCAAGTCGCGGCGCGATTTGTAACGGCGCGCCTGGCGGATGAGGTCGTCGGCCGCAAACGGAGGCACGCGGAAGCCCTGCCACAGCGCCTGCCAGATGGCGCGCGAATCGTGGACATTCTTTTCCAGCACGATCAGCATCTGCCGGAAGGTGCGGGCCAGCATGTAGAGATGCCCGATGGCGGCCTCGTCGCCGTCGCCGCTTCGGAGCAGCGCGTCCAGCACGGCCAGCGCTTTCGCCCGGTCGCCGGCGGAGATTGCGTCTGTGAGTTCGTAGAGCGAGCGCTGCTTGGCAGCCAGAACCATGGTTTCGACGTCGCCCAGCGTGATGCGCTTCTTCTCGCCGGCGTAGAGCAGGAGTTTCTCCAGCTCGCCGGCAATCATCATCATGTCGGCGCCCAGGGCGTCTACCAGCTCGCGGGCGGCGTCGGGTTCGATCTTGGCTCCCTGCGCGGCCGCCGTTTCCAGAACCCACTTCACGCCATCACCTTCCTCCACCCGCGCCAGTTCCACGATGCCGCAGAACTCACCCAGCGTGTCGCGAATGCGCTCGTAGCGATCGCGGTCGTTCATCTCCATGTGGCGGGCGTCGGCGGGAATGCTGATGTGGTCGGCCACGAAGGTCAGCACTGCGCCCGGGTTTGGGTCCTTGACGTAGGTTTCGATGGCGTCGAACTCATCCTGATGCGAGCCGCGTCCGTACAGCGCTTTCACATTGCGGACGAAAAACACCTGGAAAGGCGCCATCAGCGACGGCGTGCGCGCGTGATCGAGCAGTTCGGCAACGCTGGTGGAGGCCAGATCGACTTCGTGCACGCTGAACTCGTAGAGGCCAGGTTGAACCAGGTGCTCGAGAATGGCGGCCCGGCAGCGATTGCGAAAGAAAGCTTCGTCGCCTGCCAGGACGTATGCCGGCTTGAGTTTTCGCGCCCTGACTTCGTCGGCGAAGCGGTCCGAGGACGCGAAGGAGCGCATCAATATGCCTCCACAATGTTGCTCACCAGGGCGCGTGCGAAGTCCTGCGCCAGGCGCTCGACGGCGGGCGATTCCTCCTCGAAGAAGCTGGAGATCTCCCGCGACACCTGATACTGCTGCCGGAAGACGTAGCCGCGGTTCTCGTACAGCACCTTGCCCTGACGATCGGTCAGCGAGACTTTCAGGGTGACGGTCACCAGCGCCGACGAAGCGCGCCCGGTCTCCGAGTCGTAGGTGACGGGCGCCAGTTCCGCTGAAAGCACGGTTCCACGAAGAATCGCATCGGCGGCTTCGCTGTCTTCGTTCTGGATGCGGTATTCGGTACGGCTGATGAACTCACGCACCACAGCGGCGGTAAGTTGCTGCTCGATCTTGTAGGTTGGGGTCTGGTTGACGAAGCCGGGCACGGCGATGGTGCGTAATTCTGCGGGCAGACGCGAAGCGCGTCCCGCCTGGCGGTATCCGCATCCGGAAACGGAAGCTGCGAGGACAGCGAGCACCAAGAGCGCCCGGCCCCGGCGCCTCACTGGAT
>JBOGLL010000121.1:0-4514 GCA_050746065.1 Terriglobales bacterium
AACCGTCGCATCCGCAACCTGCAGGAGCACCTGGAACGGGTGCGCCGCCACCGGGCACAGCAGCGCCAGCGGCGTGAGTCCGTACCCGTGGCCACGGTGGCCATCGTGGGCTACACCAATGCCGGGAAATCCACGCTGTTCAATGCCTTCACCCGGGCCGGCGTAACCGCGTCGCCGCGCATGTTCGCCACCGTCGACCCAACCCTGCGCGCCGTGACCCTGCCCTCGCGCCGCAAGGTGTTGCTCTCGGACACGGTAGGATTCATTCGCAACTTGCCGCATACCCTGGTGACGTCCTTCCGGGCGACCCTCGAGGAAGTACAGCGTGCCTCGCTGCTGCTGCACGTCACCGACGCCACCAGCCCGGTCGCCCGTGAACAGGAAGCGCAGGTAGAGAAGGTGCTGTGCGAACTCGAAGTTAAGGACAAGCCCCGGCTGCGAGTCGTCAACAAGATCGACCTGCTGCCGAAGGAACAGCGGGAAGCGTTGCGCGACGATGCAAAGACGGTGCACCTCTCCGCGGCTCGCGGCTACGGCCTGGCGACGCTGCTGGAGCGCGTGGACCAGTTGCTCCAGGACGATCCCCTCAGCCGCGTCCACCTGCGCGTTCCCCAGGCCGAGGGCAAGATGCTGGCACTGGTGCAGTCGCGCGCGCGCGTGCTCTCCCGCGAATACCAGAACGGCTTCGTGGAAATGGAAGCCCAGGCGCCGGAATCACTATTGAGGAAGCTGCGGCCCTACGTAGTGGAATAGGTAGGTACTCAAATTAAATGGGCCACCTGTCAAGAAGCGGTGACACTTTCTTGGCCGGCAGCCCATTCGATCCTGAATTGGATCGGAGGTGATTTACTTATGGTAAACCCCTCTGCTCCGAAGTCAAGGCAATTGTGCGCGCTTTCTCGAATTTCGCGTCGAGTGAACGGCGATTCAGTCATTGATTCACGAATCCCAGTCGCATGGCTTACTTGCGGCAGGCGCAAACGGCTGTCTTCCTGCTGAATCTTGTGGCCAATAATCTGTTGTCTCTGCCGGCGGTTCTGGGCGGTATTGCGCTGCGAAACGGCCACTCCGACTGACCAGAACTCCGCTTCGCGCCGTGCGTTGACACCCCTAGAATACGGGTGTTAGCTTGTAGGGTTGAGCGCGCTCGCACCTCCAATTCTGTCACTACCCAATGGAAGAAACCCTCAAACAGGTAGGCGGATTACTGGTCGGCGCCGCGCCTACGGTGATTCTGCTGCTGACCGTGTTTGCCGCCTATCTTGTGCTGGTACACCGGCCCCTGGGACGCGTTCTGGAAGAGCGATACAACCGCAGCGCCGGTGCGCTGGAGAAAGCGCGGGCTGATATCGCCGCCGCCGGCGCACGCACCGCCGAATACGAGCAGCGGCTGCGCGACGCGCGGCTTGCCATCTACAAGTCCCAGGAAGCCCGCCGCCAGAAGGCCTTGGAGGCGCGGGCTGCGGCCGTTGCCCAAGCCCGCGAGCGCGGTGACGCGCTGGTCCGGCAGGCGCGGGCCACGCTCGCGGCCGATGTCACCGCCGCCAAGACCATCCTTCAGGTAGAAAGCAGCCGCCTGGCTGACCAGGTGATCCAGAGCGTGCTGAAGCCCGCCGCCGCTGCGGGCGGGCGGCAAGGATGACCGCCCGCATCGCCGCAGTCCTGCTGTTGCTTCTTCTGCCGTTCTCCGTTTGCCTGGCGCAGGAGCATGCTGCTCCCGCGTCTCAGACGGAGGCTCAGCCTGAAGCTCAACCTCAGAAGGCCCAACCGGCGTCTGCCGATGAGCATGCTGCCAAGCAGCCTGCGGCGGGTGGGCACGGCGAAGAGGGTGGCGATCCGCACGCCGAGTTCAAATACTCCGCTTCCGTGAGATGGCTGGCCAAGACCACCGGCATGGAGGTCACGACTGCCTACTGGGTGAGCGTGATCTTCAACTTTCTGGTGATGGCGATCATCCTGTGGGTGTTGCTCAAGTCGCGTATGGTGAGTTTCTTCCGCGACCGCACAGACTCCATCCAGAACGCCATGGAAGAAGCCCGCCGCGCCAGCGAAGACGCCAACGCGCGCCTGGCGCAGATCGAGGGCAGGCTTTCGCGCCTGGACTCCGAAGTCGCCGAACTGCGCAACACGGCCGAAGCCGACGCCGTCGCCGAGGACAAGCGCTTGCAGGAAGCGGCGCGCGAGGACGCAACCCGCATCGTGCGCACCGCCGAGCAGGAAATCGACGCTGCTGCCCGCCTGGCTCGCCGCGAGTTGCGCGCCTACGCCGCCGAATTGGCCGTCTCGCTGGCGGAAAAGAGGATCCAGGTGACCCCGGCTACCGACCAGGAACTGGTGCGCAGCTTCACCGACCGGCTCGACCGGGATGGCGGCCGCTCATGAAGGCCGCCGCCGGAAAATACGCGCGGGCCTTCGCGGATGTGGTCATTGGCCGTACGCTGGACGCCGCCCGGACCGTGGTGGAAGTCAATTCTTTTGCCGCGCTCATCACCGGCAGCCCGGAACTGCGCACGGTGCTGGAGAATCCTTCGGTCGGGGCGAAGCAGAGACTGGCACTGCTGGATGCCCTGGCCTCGCGTCTGGGCGTCTCGCGCTACGTGCGCAACTTTGCCGCACTGCTGGTGGACAACCGTCGCATCGCTGCCATCCCGGAGATTGCGCGCCAGTTCGCGCTCGAGCTGGACGACCGGCTGGGTTTCGCCCAGGCCGACGTCACCACTGCGCGCGACCTGGACGATACAGAGAAGAACCTTCTGATCGGGCACATCGAGCGCCTGACCAACCGCAAAGTGCGCGCCCAGTACGCGCGTGATCCCAAACTGTTGGGCGGGGCCGTGGTCCGCCTGGGCAGCACCGTGTATGACGGCTCGGTGCGCGGCCAATTGCAGCGACTGAAGGAGCACATCTGCGGCGAGTGATCCGGCTCCCGCACTTCGGAACGAACCTATGATTAAAGCTGACGAAATCACAAAAATCATCCGCGAGCAGATCGAGAACTACGAATCACGCATCTCGGTGGACGAGGTGGGGACCATCATCTCCCTGGGCGACGGCATCGCGCGCGTACATGGTCTCGACAAGGGGATGGCCGGCGAGCTGCTCGCTTTCCCGCACGGCATCTCCGGCATTGCCATGAACCTGGAGGAAGACCAGGTGGGCGCCGTAGTCCTGGGCGACTACACGGAGATCAAAGAGGGTGATGAGGTCAAGCGCACCCGCCGCATCATGAGCGTTCCCGTGGGCGACGCCATGGTGGGCCGCGTGGTGGACGCCCTCGGCCAGCCGGTGGACGGCAAAGGGCCCATCGCCACCAACCAGTTCATCCCCATCGAGCGCCTGGCTCCGGGCGTGATCGACCGGCAGCCGGTGCGCGAACCCATGGCCACCGGCCTGAAGGCCATTGACAGCATGATCCCCATCGGCCGGGGGCAGCGCGAACTGATCATTGGCGACCGCCAGACAGGCAAGACCGCGGTGGCGCTCGACACCATCATCAACAACCAGGGCAACAACCTGATTTGCATTTACTGCGCCATCGGGCAGAAGCGTTCTTCCATCGCACAGGTGGTGCAGACCCTGACCAACTTCGGCGCCATGGAGTACACCATCGTAGTGGCCGCGTCGGCTTCCGAGCCGGCGCCCATGCAGTACATTGCGCCCTACACCGCCTGCGCCATGGGCGAATTCTTCCGCGACTCCGGCCGCCACGCTCTGTGCATCTATGACGACCTTTCCAAACACGCCGCCTCCTACCGCGAGATTTCTCTGCTGCTGCGGCGGCCTCCGGGACGCGAGGCCTACCCCGGCGACGTTTTCTATCTGCACTCGCGGCTGCTGGAGCGCGCCGCCAAGCTTTCCGACAAGATGGGCGGAGGCTCGCTCACTGCGCTGCCCGTCATCGAGACCCAGGCGGGCGACGTCTCGGCGTACATTCCGACGAATGTTATTTCCATCACCGACGGCCAGATCTACCTGGAGACCGATCTGTTCAACAGCGGCATCCGGCCGGCGGTGAACGTGGGCCTTTCGGTGAGCCGCGTAGGCGGCAGCGCCCAGATCAAGGCCATGCGCCAGGTAGCAGGTACGCTGAAGCTCGAACTGGCGCAGTACCGCGAGCTGGCTGCTTTTGCCCAGTTCGGCAGCGACCTCGACAAGGCCACGCAGGCCCAACTCAATCGCGGCAAACGTCTGGTCGAGATCCTCAAGCAGGGCCAGTACGAGCCCCTGGCGTTCGACAAGCAGATTCTCATGATCTTCGCCGGCACGGCAGGCTTCCTCGACGGTTTGGCAGTCGAGCAGTGCCGCGAGTTTGAGGCGGAGCTCTACAAGTACGTGGAGACCATGTATCCCACCATCCTCAAGTCCATCAACGAAAAGAAGACGCTCGACGATGCCTTGAGGCTGGAGATGGAAAAGGTGGTGGGCGAGTTCCGCGACCGCTTTGTGAGTGAGCGGCAAGTGGCGGCTAAAACGGCCTGAGGCTGGGTTTTCGGTTTGTGGTTTGTAGAGGAAAA
>JBOGLL010000122.1:0-3223 GCA_050746065.1 Terriglobales bacterium
GAGCGCTCCGCCCTCTTGAAGACCTCCTTTAGCTCTGAAGTCTCTTGGACGAGAACCTCTAGGTCGGGCAGCGAGATTCTTGCGCCGAGCAACGCGTAACTCTCAAAGTCACGACGGACATCGGCAACCGTCCTCTGGTCGACAAAGGCCACCCCGTACTCCAAGTTTCCGCTGATACCGGAAGGCGTGAGATTTGCTGATGTGACCACAGCCATTCGACTGTCAGCAACATAAACTTTTGCATGAAGACTCGGTAGATGCGTCAATTCAAACCGAGGCAGTCCTCTGCTTAGATCCAGTAACCCATCTAGGTCGAGAGACCCGTTCAAGACGCTTTCGGGTCGAAGGTTAGTAAGAACCGCAACTCGGACATCTGTTTCAATGCCGCGCTGTCGGAGGCCCGACAGAATCTGGTTTGTCGAATGCGCCTTGACAAAGGGTGATATCAGCAATAGATCTTTCTGGACAAGGGCAATGAGGCGAAGGAACGTCTCGGTCCAAGGATTCTTAAGAAGTTCTGTCGCAGAGTACAGGGACCTCATCGAGGAACCCAGACAACTTTCAAATCAAGGTCGTACCCGCACCAGCCACGGTGCACGCGGGCATACGCTTTGCAAGCTTCCTCGTCAGAGCTAAATCGCTGGCATGTATCACATCGCTCGACGAAGCGCGTGCGCCGTTCTGTGGGAGGACCCGCCAGCACGCCGCGCAACCCCGAATTAAAAACCCCGGGTTCCTTGCAGACGCAAGCACTGCGCAGCGCCAAATTAACGCCTTCAGATCCTGCCATGGAACGAATCGTGTGACCTCCGCCTATTGCTTCTCTTTGCCCGTCGATCCTCCTACGAGCAGCCACTCGTTGCTCCACAACTCATACATCTGTAGCAGCTGCCATTTCTGGTCATGATCGAGCCGCACACATGGCAGGTGGGCGCGTCGCCCAGGTCTACCAGTTCCTTCAGCATGTCTGCGGGATGAACAGACGGCTGAGTACCGAGTACCGAGTTGCGAGTTGCGAGTGAAGGAGCGACCGGCGAAGCGCCCGCTGCCACACCATTTTCGGCTTCGGGGAGGGCGGCCATCTTCGGGCGCAGGTCCTCGAAGAGGAACTGCTGCTGGCCGGTGAGGAAGCGCATCTGCAGCCAGCGGAAGATGTAATCCATGATGCTCTTGGCGAAGCCGAGGTCCGGGTTGGTGGACCAGCCCGAAGGCTCGAAGCGAGTGTGCGAGAATTTTTCGCACAGCAGCTTTAAAGGCACGCCGTGTTGCAGAGCGAGGGAGGCGGCGCAGGCGAAGCTGTCCATCAGTCCGCTGACCGTCGAACCTTCCTTGGCCATGGTGATGAAGATCTCACCGGGCTGGCCGTCCTTGTAGAGTCCGACGGTGATGTAGCCCTCGTGTCCGGCGATGTTGAACTTGTGGGTAACGGACAGGCGCTCGTCGGCCAGGCGGTGACGCACAGCGCGCGGCGGGCCGGCAGTTTCGTCCACGGGCGTGGCCTCCGCCGAGACGGGTCGAAGACCCGTCTCCACACGGGCAGCGCTGGATTCGGCCGTCGCAGTGCCGGCGGCGGAGAGCGGCTGCGACTTCTTGCAGCCGTCGCGATAGATGGCCACGGCCTTCAGTCCCAGCTTCCAAGACTGAAGGTAGGCCTCCATGATCTCCTCGACCGTGGCCGCTTCCGGCAGGTTGACAGTCTTGGAGATGGCGCCGGAGATGAAGGGCTGCGTGGCCGCCATCATTTTCACGTGGCCGAGATAATGGATGGAGCGCGTGCCGCGCGCGGGTTTGAAGGAGCAATCGAACACGGGCAGGTGCTCATCCTTCAGTCCGGGCGCGCCTTCGATGGTGCCGGTGGAGTCGATGTATCCCACGATGGCGTTGGCCTGGTCGGTCGAGTAGCCCAGCTTAAACAGCGCCGCGGGCACCGTGTTGTTCACGATCTTGATCATGCCGCCCCCGACCAGCTTCTTATATTTCACGAGCGCGAGGTCAGGCTCGATGCCGGTGGTGTCACAGTCCATCATGAAACCGATGGTGCCGGTGGGCGCGAGCACCGTGACCTGGGAGTTGCGATAACCGTGTTTCTCGCCCAGGGCCAGGGCCTGGTCCCAGCAGTCCTTCGAGGCCTCGATCAGCTCCGGCAACTGGGAAGCACCGGATTCCAGCGGAGCCGCGGCCGAGGGCGGCCGCGCCACACCTACATTGTTCACCGAGGCGCGGTGCATGCGGATGACGCCCAGGAAAGGCTCGCGGTTCACGTAGTAGCCCGGGCAGGCGCCGCCTTCGATCTCGACTTTTTGCGTCAGCGGAGTTGCGGGCGTGAGCGGCTGGCAGTGTTCGGCGATGCGCGCCGACTGCAGGTAAGCCTCGCCGCACATGATTGCGGTGACGCAGGCGGCGTAATCGCGGCCGGCGTCGGAGTCATAGGGCAATCCGGCGGCCATGAGCAGCGCGCCCAGGTTGGCGTAGCCCAGGCCCAGCGGACGGTAATCGTGCGAGTTCAATCCGATGGCTTCCGTGGGGTAGCTGGCGTTGTCCACCAGGATTTCCTGCGCCGTAATAATGACGTCCACGGCGTGGCGGTAAGCCTCGACGTCGAAGGCGCCGTTCTGGGCGAACTTCATCAGGTTCAGGCTGGCCAGGTTGCAGGCCGAGTCGTCGAGGAACATGTATTCGGAGCACGGGTTCGAGGCGTTGATGCGCGCCGTGTTCTTCGAGGTGTGCCAGCGATTGATGGTGGTGTCGTACTGCATGCCGGGATCGCCGCACTGCCAGGTGGCCTGCGCGATCTTGCGCAGCAGGTCGCGCGCCTTGAAGGTGTTGATGGGGCGTCCGTCGAGGACGGCGCGAGTGGAGAAGTCGCCTTCGCGCTCCACCGCCACCATGAACTCATCGGTGACGCGCACGGAGTTGTTGGCGTTCTGGAAAAAGATGGACGAGTAGGCTTCGGCGTCGGGGGAGGAGCCGTCGTAGCCGGACTGCACCAGCGTCCACGCCTTGGCTTCTTCCTTTGCCTTGCACTCGATGAAGTCCGCGATGTCAGGATGGTCCACATTCAGGATGACCATCTTGGCGGCGCGGCGGGTCTTGCCGCCGCTCTTGATCACGCCGGCGAAAGCGTCAAAGCCCTTCATGAAGCTGAGCGGGCCGGACGCGGTTCCGCCGCCGGAGAGTCCTTCGGTGGAAGAACGCAGCGGCGAAAGATTGGTGCCGGTGCCCG
>JBOGLL010000123.1:0-4237 GCA_050746065.1 Terriglobales bacterium
GCGTGGTCTGGCCGTTCCAGACCACGTCGGCAAAATATGTGGAGGCATGGTTGAAGACGTTCACACGCAGGCGCGGATCGTGGGCGCTGGCCAGGAAGGCATAACAGGATCCGAGACTCGTGCCCACAATGCCGAGTTGCGAGTAGCCTTGGGCTTCCAGCCAGTCGAAGCAGCAGCGAACGTCGAGAACAGCCTGGCGGGCGGCGTCGAGTGTGCGTCCGACGTTGGCAGAGACGGCGTAGTCGGCACGCTCGGTCTCTGCAGGCTTGCGCACGTCGTGGTAGGGCATGCTCAAGCGCAGTGACGCGATGCCCAGAAGATTGAAGATGCGCCCCAAGCCGTTGTGACTTTCGGCGTCGGAATTCCACTGGGGCAGAATGACCACTGCGCGCCGCCCGCGCGCCGGAAACCAGCGCGCGTTCACCAGATTGTTCTCCGCATAGGGTGTGTGCACCGGCGATGTGAAGCGCAGGAAATCGGCCTCGCGCTCACGCCGGGCGCGAGAAGCCGGCTGGCCGTTCCCAGTGGGGTGAAGTTCCGGCAGGCGGCGTTCAAGACGAAAATCCCGTGGCGTGGCGTACGCGAAGAACTGATCACTGTCCGCAACGGCGTCACGGTTCAGCTGGTGGAAGAAAGCCTTGGCGGCTGCAGGATCATGGCCCGGAAAGTTGCCGTTCGCGCCAGGCCAGTGACGCGTCCAATCGACACCCCAATCGAGGGGCCGCACCACACGGTTGGTGTCGCGAGAAGAGAGACGATCCTCCCAGCGGTTGATCCAAGCGCGGTAGACGTCGAACACGCTACGAATATAGCAAAGCCGTAGGGCGGACTAGCGTCACCTAGCCTTCCCTTTCTTGCCTAACTTCCCTGGCCCGCCTGCTCCCGCTGGCGGCAGTGCCCCCGCTATGCGCTGCCTCGCAGCTTTTCGGAGTGGCCTCGCTTGTTCCCAGGAGATTCTCACCCACTGATCCTTCTCATTGATCTGGGTGTACGCCCAGGTGCCGTCCGGGAAGTCGATCGTTATGTAGAATGGGTAGCTCACGCCGTCATCGTCGCAGCACCAGTAGTCCTTCTGTGCCCTTTTTCTCGGGCCGAAGTCGTCGTAAACATAGAATCTGGCCTTACAGCTCTTGCCCCCTCCGATGGTTCCGTCGCCTCCCATGATGCACACTCCTTTCTGTTGAATCGCTCCGTAGATGAAGCCTCTTCACCTAGACGTCTGGACCGAAACCCTGTGACCGTTGGCGCTAGGAAGCGCGGCGACTCGGTGGCGGCTCGAGGATGGCGCGGATGTCACGCCGGGCCGAAAAACTCCGGCGATGTGAGGCATCCAGCTCCTGTGCCAGATGGAGGAGGCCGTCCCGGGCTTGCTGCCGAGCCGCAATAGCCTGCTCTTTTCGGCCGAGATTTTCAAGGGCCTGAGCCTGGAGGGAGCGGGCGCGGGCCTGAAATTCGCCGCCCAGGCCGGCTTTCGAAGAAAGCAGTTCCTGCATTACCTCCAGGGCCCGGCCGGCATCATCGCGCACGAGGTACGCCTGGGCCAGGTTCAGGGTGGTGCGGGCCACGGTGTGCCGATGCTGCAGGATGCGGGCGCGCTCAAGCGCCGAGCGACACTCGGACAAGCCACGGTCGGCTGCGCCCTGCTCCACCAGGAGCAAGCCGAGTGTCGAGCGAGCTTCGATGCTGGACTCGGAGACGCTGGGCTCCTTCCCCAACGCCGCCGCTTGCTGGAGGTAGGAGCGAGCGCGACCGCGATCGCCTAACTCGAGATAGAGCTCGCCCAAGGCTGCATAGGCGTCGGGAAGCAACTCGCCGTAGCCGTTCTTCTGTGCCGCCTGCAAGCCTTCCTCCAGCAGGGAGCGGGCACGCCCGGTGTCGCCCAGGCGAAGGTAGATCCAGCCGCTCAGAATCTGCACATTCGAGACCTGGAAGGGATTTTTCAGGTCACGCGCGCGGGCCAGGGCGTCATCGGCGGCGAGGCGGGCTTGCTGGTAGCGATTCTGGAAGAAGAAGGCGTGCGCCTGTCGGTAGGTGGTCTGGGCCACCTGGTGGGCCGACTGCACTTTCTCGAACTGGTCCCGGGCCTGTTGCAGCGAGTCGTTGGCCTGCTGGAAGGAGCCCGTGTTCAGACTGTGCATGCCAATATGCCGGCGGTTGAGCGCCTCCCAGAACACGTCTCCCATGCTTTGAAACAGGGAGAGAGCCTCCTGTACGTTGCGGATACCGCGTTCCGGATCGGGGCCGTACTCGATGAGAATGGCGCCGAGATTGGTGAGGGCCTGGCCGCGATCGAGAACGGAAGGAGCATCACGATACTCGCCGTATTGCCGGCCCTGGGCCAGGCTCTTCTCGAAATACTCTACCGCCCGTACCAGGTCACCCTGGACCCAGTGGGTCACGCCGACGTTCATGAGGGTCCGCGCCTGCAAGCGGTTATTGCGGACTTCGGCGCTGGTCTCGAGAACGGAAAAGTAGTGCCGGCGGGCTTCATCGTATTTCCCTTGGGAGAACAGAACGTCGCCGAGAAACTTCTCCGCGCTCAGGATGGAAGGCTCGTAGGCCAGCGATTGCGCCAGCTGCAGGGCTTCCTGCCCCATCTCCAGCGCCTTGGCATGTTCTCCCTTCAGGCGATGAATTTCACCCAGACCGAGCAGCGCTTCCGCAGTTCCCTCGCGATTGCCGACCGCGCGGCAGAGTTCGAGGGACCGCTGGCCGTGCTCTACCGCCTTCTGAACTTCTCCGGTTCGCATGTACAGGTCGGCGATGTATCCGTGTGCCGCCACATAGTTCGGATCCAGGCGCAGCACTTCCAGGTAGCGGGCGATGGCAGGGCCGTAGCGTCCCCGCTGCATGAGCACGCCCGCCAATCCGGCGTGGGCGTCCGGGTCGTCAGGATAAAGGCGTATCAGCTCCAGGTACTTTTGCTCCGCCGCGGTGAAATCGTACCTAAGCTCGGCCAGGTTGGCCTGTATGAAAAGGGCATCGACCACCGGAGTCTCCGGCCGGATGAGCTGAGTGGCTTTTTCCGCCAGCGGGCGGGCGCGGTCGTCGTAACCGAGCGTGCCGTAAGTCTGGCCCAGGCGAGCATAGGCCAGGGCAAACTCCGGGTCTTCGTTGATAGCGCGCTGGAACAAACCAAGCGCGTCGGCGTAGTTGCCGCGCGCGAGTGCGGTGCGGCCTTCGGTGTAGTCGTAGGCTGCCGTGACGCTGCGAGGACGGGCTGCAGCCGACCGCGCCTCATAGCTCTGGCCGGAACCGACACCCTTGAAATAGTCCTGGATGCGATCGGCAAGCTCATCCTGCATGGAATAGAAGGTTTCTTCCGGAGAGCCAGCAAGAGGCCGTTCCACCTTGGCGGTGGCCACGGTCTCGCCGCTCTTCGGATCGCGGAACTCGGCGGAGAGTCGAAACGTGTTCCCGGCCGCGAACATCGAAGGCACCACGACAAAGCGAGAACCGGAATAATTGGCGACTGATTGTACGGCCTCAGCCTGATAGATGTCCTTGCCGCTGGACTCGAAGCCGCGACTCAACTCCAGCAGGCGCTCGTAGGGAAGCACCTGGATGTTGGGCGATCCCGTGAGATCCTGCACCATCGTCTGAGTGAGCGTCATGCGGAAGCGCTCGAGGGACGCATTTCCAGTTTGGTTGCTGAACGGAAGCACGGCTACTCGGATGCGTTGCGCGGGCGGCGCAGGATGCAGCGCCCTCCAGCCGATGATGGCGACGACCACCGCCAGAACCGCCCCGAGCAACCACGACGCGCGGCGCACCCAGGAGCGCGGGTGGCCGGCCGGCACAGAAAGGAGGTCCGCGGGAGTGAGATGCGGATGCGAGCTCTGGTGCCAGATGGTACGAAGCTCGTTGAGGACTTCGCGCGAACTGGCGCAACGGTCGGCGGGATCCTTGGCCAGCATGTGACTCACAAGCGCCTGCAGCGGAGGCGGAACGTGCTTCCCGCTTTGCGCCGGCGAAGGCACTTCGTGCGCGATGCCTCCGGGCATGACCACCAGCTTGCGGGCCAGGAAGGGGTGGCGTCCGTAGAGCATTTCGTGAAAAACGACGCCCAGGGAAAAGATGTCGGCGCGGCCGTCCGGCTCGGCTTCCAGTACCAGTTCCGGGGCCATGTAGCCGGGCGTGCCCGCGAATCCGCCGGTACGGCTCTCGGGATGGGAGCTCTCCTGTGTTTCCTCGGAGAACGCCAGGCGTTTGGCCAGACCAAAGTCCAGCATCTTCA
>JBOGLL010000124.1:0-15306 GCA_050746065.1 Terriglobales bacterium
TCCTGTTCCGGAACGTCGCCCCAGCCCCACTGCACGCCGGCAGAGGAGCTAGGGCCGCCGATGGCCCAGGCTCCAAAGCCGATCTCACCGACTGAAACGCCACAGCGTCCGAGGGGGCGGTAGTTCATGACAGAAGGGGATTGTACGTGGACTCTCGCTGGGTATCTCTCCGGAACGATCTGCAAACATGTTACGTCCGATAAGAGATATTATGTCAACTACTACATCCGGCGCGTCAAATATGGGGTTGCCGCGCTAGTGCCTGGAAAGAAGCCCTTCCAGGTCTTCCCTGAACCGCTGAAGTGCCCGCAGACGAGCGGGCGTGGCTTCCACCGTCTCTTGCTTGGCTTGGAACACCTGGCGGCCATCCCGCTCGACCAGGACGCCTAGCACTTCCCCCATCCTCCATCCCGGAGTCCCTACCAGCTTCAAACCTTCGGGAGTCGCCTCAAGCAACGCGATGCATCCATCCCGGACAGCGCCGACTGCCTTGGGAAAGCGCTCGAAGGTCTCCAGTTCAAAGCCAGCCTGGTAGAGGCGCAGGAGTTGTTCCGAGGGATCCGGCATTTGAAATGAGTGGAAAATCGCAGGAAGATCCGGCTAACGACGAACGACCAACGACTCGGCCTACATCTTGTAGCGGCCCAGATCCTCGTCGTTCAGGTTCTCCAGCCACTTGCGCAGTTCTTCGCTGGAAACCTTGTCGGAAACTGCGCTGGCCAGCTTCGACGACTTCAACACTTCATCGTCCACGAAAATAGGGCAATCGAGCCGCAGGGCTAGGGCCAGGGCGTCCGACGGCCGGGAATCAATGCTGATCACCCGCCCTTCGCGTTCCAGCCAGATCAGGGCGAAAAACGTGTCGTCACGCAGGTCATTCACCACTACCTTGCGCACGCGAGTATCCAGACCCATCAGGACGTTCTTCAGCAGATCGTGGGTCATGGGCCGGGGCGTGGAAACCTTCTCGATCTCCAGGGCGATGGCGTTGGCTTCATAAATCCCCACCCAGATAGGCAGCACCGAGTCGCCGCTCACGTCTTTGAGGATCACGATCGGCATGTTAGTGACGGGGTCCATCATCAATCCCCGGATTTTCATTTCCACTTCCACGACGATCTCCTTCCTTGCTTGGATGCCGGCTCAGGCTGCATAGACTACACCATCTCTCCCGCCAAACTGTTAGGAAATGTCTGCGAAACCCGTACCTTTACGTATGCCCCGGGGGCGGGTTCGATGGGGGCCGCCGTGAAGTTCACCGTCTTGTTCTGCGAGCTGCGGCCCACCACCTGACCCCGAGCCTCATTACGCCCCTCAACCATTACCTCGATAATCTCTCCTAAATGCTTCGTGTAGCTGGTCCTTTGTATCTCCCTCTGTCGCTCCTGTAATACCGAAAGGCGCCTTGTTTTTTCCGCCTCCGCGATGCTATCTGCCATGTGTAGTGCAGGGGTGTTGGGCCGCGGCGAGTACTTGAAGGAAAACACGCCGTCGTAGCCCACCGCCTCCAGCAGCGTGAGGGTCTCCTCGAACTCGCTCTCCGTCTCGCCCGGGAAGCCCACGATAACGTCTGTAGTCACGCTGATCTTTCGACGCGCCGCTGCTATCCACGAGATTCGTTCCAGATACTCCTCTCTGGAGTACTCCCTCAGCATGGCCTTCAGGACGCGTGTCGAGCCGCTCTGCACCGGAAGATGGACGTGGTCGCAGAGCGTGGGAACGGCGTCCATGGCCTCCACGATATCGCGCCCAAAATCTCGTGGATGGCTGGTGGTAAACCTTAACCGCCGGATGCCCGGCACTTCCCCGACCGCGGCCAGCAGTTCCGCGAAGGTTCTCTTGCCGGCGGGGTCGAGATAGGAGTTTACGTTCTGGCCGAGTAGCTGGATCTCGGTGTAGCCGGCGCCGGCGATGCGGCGCGCTTCCTCCAGTACTGAGTCCGAGGTACGACTGCGTTCCTTGCCACGCGTGTAGGGGACGACACAGTAAGCGCAGAACTTGTCGCAGCCCTCGATGATGGTGATGTAGCCGCGGACGGGATTACTGCGCTGTGTGAATTCAGTTTCGAAAGTCTGGTCCGTCTGGCGGTCATCGAGGCCGGTCACGCGCCGGTTCCCTGCCTCGATCTGCACCAGCATTCCCGGCAGGTTGCGGTACGACGCCGAACCGCACACCAGCGAAACGTGCGGCGCGCGTTCGAAGATCTTTTCGCCTTCCTGCTGGGCTACGCAACCCAGCACGCCGAACTTCTTTCCCTCGGCCTGCAGCTTGCGATAGTCAGCCAGCCGGTGGAAAACCTTCTGCTCGGCTTTATCGCGGATGGAGCAGGTGTTGTACAGAACCAGGCCGGCCTCCTGGACGGTTTCTACCTGGCGGTATCCTTCCGCCATGAGCGTGCCGATGACCTTTTCGGAATCGTGAACGTTCATCTGGCAGCCGAAGGTCTCGAGGTAGAACGTCTTGTCGGAGGCGGACATGGGGAAAGGCAAGTATATCGCAGGCGCGACGCACCTACCGCCTGGCGCGACGGCGTGGAGCGCGGCCGAAACTGTAGGGCAGGCGCAGGACGTCGGTCACGCGGCGGATCTCGAAGTCGGCTTCTTCCTCCTTGCCCTGCGGCTCCTGGCGAATAAACTCCCCGTGCCGTACGCGCACGGCCTGCATGCCCAGCCGCTTCCCTGCCCGGATTTCACTTGAGGGCCGGTCGCCGACCACCAGAACCCGCGAAGCGTTGCCACCCAGCTTGTGCAGCAGAGATTGGAACAGATGGTCCTTGGTGATGATCTTTCCGATGTCGGCGAAAAATATCCTCTCCACCGCGGGCTCGCGCTCCAGGGCAAGCGCACGGATCTTGTCTCGCTGGATGGAAGGTTCGCCATAGCTGACGATAAAATTGCGCACACCCCGTTTCTTCAGCCAGCGCAGCATCCGCCGCACGCCCGGAAACAATCGCAGGCGGGTTACGGGAGTCCGAAAATAGGCTTGCCGGGCGATCTGATGCAGTTCCTCCGTATAGGGGACACCGAATTGCCGGCAAATCTCGCGGTCAATTGCTTTGAGGTGCGGGTCGATCCGGAATGTCTGCATGCGGGCGCGGTAGATCTGCTCTGCCGCGGCGGGGACTCCGGCCCCTGCCAGAGCCCTGGCGGCATGCCGGTGCGCCAGTCGGACACGCTGGCCGAAGCAGTCGTACAGCGTGTCGTCGAGGTCGAAGATACAAGAACTGATTGCGGGTGTAGGAGCGGATGTTGTACTGCTTCCGCGAGACCGCTTAGCCTTCCGCCTAGCTGTAGGAGGCGACGGCCTTGGCTTCATCGTCGAAGACCTCGAACAGGTTCAGCAGGCCGACGATCTTCAGCGTCTGCATAGCGAGCTTGGAGGGATTGACCAGCTTCACCGAGCCTCCCCGCTGCTTGGCGGAGGTCAGCGTGCGCACCAGAATGCCGATGCCGCTGGAGTCGATCATGGGGACCTGGGTGATATTCAGGACCAGCCGGGCATCGCCGCCACCTAGCAGGTCGTCCACGCTCTGCCGCAGAGCATCCACGGCGTCACCGATCTTCAGGTCGCCCTTCAACTGAATCACGAACACGTCCGCGTGCTTACGAACATTGATGTCCAAAGATGCCTCCCGGCTTCCACCGGTAATAGGATCGACTCGGAACAGCTTATCACCCGCGGCGGCGCTTCGTTGACACCGGCACGGGCGGATGTTAGAGTGCGCGCTCAAGTTAAGAGAACCTCCGGATTTTTGCAAGCGCGCCCACCCTAGTCCCAGGAGGCAACCCAGGCAGCCAAGGCGCGCTTCCGGACCGAACCAATGGCCACTTCCAGACCAGCTTACGTCGTTCCCTACGCCGACCTTGCCACAGCTCTCCTCGCCACCAGCGAGGTCGTCCCACGCGCCCGATTGATTGCCGAGCAGGCGATCCACCTTGTGCCCGACGGTGCCGCCGTGGTCTACGTGCTGGACGAGCGGGACGGCTGGGTGCCCAAAGCGACCGCCGGCGAGGTTGCCTTCCAGTCCATTGTCGAGGCCGCGGTCGGGACTCTCGGCGAGGTTGCCGAGAGGAAGGAAGCACTGGTCTTCGACGGGTCCGAGCTTCCACGCGAGGCCTACGCGCACCTCAACGTACGCCGCACTCTGGTGTCGCTGGCGGTGATCCCGTTGATTGCGGACGACCGCATGGTCGGCGCGATGGAGGTACTCAGCTTTGAAGAGCCCATCAGCGACGCCTCGCTGGCGGCCCTCGCGGAATTGGGCACTTTTTCGGCTCTAGGCTTAGCCTCCAGCATCGCCTACGAGAACGAACGCAACAACCAGCTCCAGTCCATTACCCGCATCACCCAGATGTATGACCTGGAGAAAGTCTTCAATGCCACGCTGGAGATGGAGCAGCTCCTGCCGGTCATCACCGCGAAGTTCCAGGACATTTTGAACGTCCAGGCCGTGAACCTGTGGATGGTGGAGGGCGACGGCCTGCTGCTTATGAGTCGTGCGGGCATCGACACCGCGTATGACCTGGACTCGCGGCAGTCCGGCACTGAGGGCACTGCCTCGGTCGTGGCCGACACCGGCGAGGCCGTGGTGATCGATTCTCCTGACGACGAACGCTTGCAAGTGCGCAACGCCAAGGTGGAAGAGGGCGCGGCATTCTCGCTGATGGCAGCGCCCATCCTGCATCAGGGCGCAGTGGTGGGCGTGGTCGAGGCCATCAACAAACTGGACGGCTCGCCTTTTGACGAGGACGACCTCTTCCTTCTCAGCACCATGTGCGAGACCGCTTCCAATGCCCTGCACAATGCTTCCCTGCTCCAGGCGGAACGCAAAGTGGAGATCCTCGAACTCCTGGTGCAGGTGAGCAAGGAGATTACCTCCACGCTGAATCTCGATCGCGTGCTTGAGACCATCGTCAACGGCACCCAAGCTGTGATTCCCTTCGAGCGGGCTGCCATTGCGCTGGAACAGCACGGAAAGCTGCGTCTGCGCGCGATCTCTGGCATGACCGAGGAATCCATCGATCTCTCGCGTCCCGAAGTCGCCGTGCTGAACGACATCCTTCAGTGGGCCTCGGCCTTGGCCGATGAGATCTTCGTTCGCCAGCAGGAAGACGAGATCGACGATCCGCGGGAGGAAAATCGGGCCAAATTTGCCCGCTACTTTGCCCAGACAGGAGCCCGCGCCTTTTACGCCGTGCCTCTGGTGGATGACTCCGGCCGCGTGGGCATCCTGTCGTTTGAAAGCAGCAATCCCGATTTTCTCTCCGAGGCGCACCAGGAGATGGTTCGAGTCCTGGCCGGCCAGGCTACCGTGGCTCTGCGGAACGCCCAGATGTACAAGGAAGTGCCCTTCATTGGCATCCTGGAGCCCGTGCTGGAGAAGAAGCGCCGCTTCCTGGCCCTGGAGAAGGGGCGACAGAGGATGACGGTGGCGCTGGCCGGCGCGGTGCTGGTCTTTCTGGTTGTGGTTCCCTGGCCGATGCGCGTAGACGGAAGCGCTGTCGTGGCACCGGCACGGCGCGCCAACGTGCAGCCCGAAGTGGAGGGCGTGGTGCGGCGGGTGTATGTGCGCGAAGGTGATGCCGTAAAAAGTGGCACCATCCTGGCCGATTTGGAAGACTGGGATTACCGTTCTGCCCTCGCCGCCGCCCAGGCCCGGTACGGCACGGCTATGGCGGAGATGAATCGGGCGCTCGCAGCCAACGACGGCACCGAGGCGGGCCAGCAGCGGCTGCAGGCCGAGTTCTGGGCAGCCGAGGTGGAACGCAGCCGGCAGCGTCTCGAGCGTACCCACCTGCGGTCACCCATTGAAGGTGTCGTGGCCACGCCCCACGTAGAGAATTTCGTGGGCCGCCACCTCGAGCCGGGCGACAACTTCGCCGAGGTAGTGGATGCTTCGCATGCCTCCGTGGACATCGCTATTGACGAGCATGATGTGGCCCTGCTGGAGGCCGGTACCAGCGCCTCCGTCAAACTCGATGGCTACCCCACCACCACCTTCCAAGGAAAGGTGGTCGTCGTCAGTCCCAAGGCAGACGTGGAGCAGGAGGAGAGGCGGTTCTACGCCCGCGTGGACGTATCTAATCCACAGGGCGTCATTCGTCCAGGGATGGAGGGACGTGGCAAAGTATTCGTGGGCTGGCGCCAGTCCGGTTATGTACTGCTGAGGCGTCCGGCCATGTGGGTGTGGTCCAAGCTGTGGTCGTGGGTTGGCTGGTAACCTACCCAGCGAAAGGATGAAGGAGAATGAAAGGTATGGGCAGAGGACTGCTGGCCGGAGTCTTGATGCTGTGGGTGGCCGGCTGCAGCGATTCCAAGCCTGCTGCCGCGCCGGCCAGCAGTGCGGTGGTCCCTTCGCCGGCAAAACCTGCGGCTAAGCTGGCCGAAGAAGCCTTCGTGGCTTCCGGCCCCTTGGTGGTCGAGAACCAAGTGGACGTAACCTCGCAGCGGGAAGGAGTCGTGGCGGAGATTTTCATCGACGTGGGATCGACGGTTCGCAAGGGGCAAATCTTGGGCAAGCTCGACGACCGCCAGTTGTCGGCGGATATGGACATGGCCCGCGCCAGGATCGCCCAGATCCGGGCCAACGTGGCCAACTGGGAAGCCGAGGTCAAAGTGCTCGAAGCCGACGCGGAGCGCGCCGAGAAGATGTGGGAAGCGCAGCTCATCACCAAGCAGGACCTCGACCATGCTCGCTTCAAACTGATTGCCGGTCAATTCGAACTGGAGCGTGAACGCCACGCCCTCAAGAGCGTCACAGCCCAGGCACGATCCATCGAACTGGAACTGGCAAAGGCGCGCATCGTGACTCCCTTCAGCGGCGTAGTGGCGCGCCGCTACGTGCGTGTGGGACAGAGGGTTGCGGTTGGCGACCGGTTGTTCTGGGTGACCGAGGTGTCGCCCTTGCGGGTCAAGTTCGCCCTGCCCGAGCAATTCCTCGGTAAACTGCAGGCTCGCTCCGAAGTTACCCTGTCGCCTGCCTCTTCCCCCGAGTCGAAATATACAGCTCGCGTGATTCATGTAAGCCCCGTCGTGGATCCCGCCAGCGGAACCATCGAGGTGTTGGCCCAACTGGTCGGGACGGCAGAAGGGCTGCGACCCGGCATGATGGTCAACATCCAGTTCACCGCTTCGCCTTGACCGGATGAACCTTACCGAGGCCCTCAATTCGGCGCTGCCTGAGATTCCGGCGCTGCATCGGGATTTCCTCCCCAAGCTTCGCCCCGACCTGTTGGCCCGCGAGCATGTGGAGCGCGGGAGCCGCGTGGTGGTTGGCGTCCTTCCGGACACCGGCTACCTCTACCGCTGGGCACCCAACGACTGGGAGCTGCTGCAATTATTTGACGGCGTGCGCACGCTGGATGAGATATCCGCCCTGCACGCCGAGCGCACCGGCATGCAGTATTCCGTCGACGAATTGCACGAACTGGTGGACGTCCTCGACGAGCAGCAATTCTGGTACCGCACCCCGTTGGAGCATAACGTTGCCCTGAAGGAGCGCCTGGCCGAGGAGCGCCAGAAGAAGGCCGCACGAAAATCGAAGTACGGCGATGTTTCCGATCTGCGCCTGATCTACTGGGACCCGGACAAATATCTGCGCGGCCTCCATCGTTACCTGAAGTTCCTCTATACACCCTGGTTCACCGCGCTCAGCTTCGTGGCGATGGCCTTCACCATCTACATCCTGTCCGACCACTGGGACCGCTTCCTACAGGACACGTTCCGCTTCTATACCTTCACGATGTACACGCCCTGGCAGTGGGCGGTTTTCTGGGTGCTCACCTGTTTTGTCCTGTTTATCCACGAGAGTGCACACGGCCTCACCTGCGTCCACTACGGCGGCCATGTGCATAAGATGGGCTTCAACCTCATCTATCTCACTCCTGCCTTTTATACCGAGGCCCAGCAGATTTTCGTCCTCGGCGACAAGTGGCAGCGTTTGAACACCATCGTCTGGGGAGTGTGGTCGGAGCTGCTGCTTTTCTTTATCGTGGTGCCCATCTGGTGGGGGACACCGCCGGGCAGCACCGTGCATGAAGTGTGCTACATGCTGATGCTGGTGACCGGTGTGGCCGTGGTGCTGATCAACTGGAACCCACTGATCAAGCTGGACGGTTACTACGTCCTCACCGAACTCCTGGAGCTGCCCCTGCTCAAGGAGGAGTCCACGGCTTATGTCATCGCTTGGGTGAAAAAACACATCTGGAGACTTCCGGTTGAAGTCCCCTTCGTGCCCCGTCGGCGGCGCCTGGGGTACGCCGTGTACTGCGTGATCTCGGGAGTCTACAGCTACAGCCTGCTGTTGTGGGCGACCAGCGTGGTGAACAGGATCGCCACCAGCTTCAGCCCGGACTGGGGTTTTCTGGTGGGCCTGGCCGTAGGATATCGCATCTTTCGCTCACGCATTCACGCCTTTGGGAGGCTTATGAAGACCGTGTACCTGGACAAGAAGGACCGGGTGCGACTGTGGCTGACACCACAGCGCCGCCTGGCCATGGGAGTGGTCAGCGTAATTGTCTTGTTCACGCCGTTCTGGCGAGAGTCGGTGGAAGGGCGATTTGTACTGGAGCCGAAGAATCGCGCCATGGTCCGCGTCGTGGTGCCGGGCACGGTTGTTGCCGTGCTTGCACAAGAAGGCGAGCCCGTGGCTGCCGGCGCCCCGCTGGCGCGTCTCTCCAATCTCCAGTTGGAGACTGAGGCTGCCCGTGCCCTGACCGACTACCGCTTGGCCGCTCACCGGGCCACGCAGGCATCACTCCAGTACGCAGGGTTCGGGGCTGCGGAGCGCGAGCGGCAGCAACTCGGGGAGCGCAGTCGCAACCTGGCCAGCCAGGCTCTTCACCTCGAATTGAAGAGCCCGATAGACGGTGTGTTGCTCACGCCTCGGTTACGCGACCGCTTGGGTTCTCACCTGGAGGCGGGTACGGAGCTGGCGGACATCGCCGATCTTTCCGTACTGCGGGCTCGCACCTTTCTCCCCGAGTTTTACGTACGCAAGGCCAAACTCCATGCGCGAGCCGATCTGTTGCTCGAATCCTTCCTGATCTCCCGGCACGGAGAGGTGGCCTCCATTGCGCCTGTTTCTGCTCAGACTGAGCCAGGGCTATTTGGGGAGGGAACCTACAAGGGCGTGGGCGGGACCAGGTTCTATGCGTATGAGATACTCGTTGAAAACCCTGACGCAAGGCTCCGGCCAGGCATGAGCGGGACAGCAAAGATCTATGGCGAACGCCGAAGCTTGGCGCGCCTGTTGGGAGAGCCCGTCTACAACTTTCTCGCGAACCGAATCTGGTAGCCGCGCACAAGAAAAAAGGCTGCGAAGCGTTTCGCTCCGCAGCCGTGTCTGTTGCTTGTGCGGGTTGGAACTACTCGAGGCCGCCCCCGCCGCGCAGTCCGCCTCCACCTTGGAGCCCGCCTCCACCTTGGAGCCCGCCTCCACCCTGGAGCCCGCCTCCACCCCGGAGCCCGCCTCCACCTTGGAGCCCGCCTCCACCTCTGAGTCCGCCTCCACCTTGGAGTCCGCCTCCACCTTGGAGTCCGCCTCCACCCTGCAGACCCCCGCCCTTCCTACCGCTGAGGCCCTTCGTGGAGCTCTTCTTGGCAATCATCGCCTTCTTCGCAGCCGCCCGTTTGCTGATCAACGACTTCTTCTGAATGGCCATTGCATTCCTCTCTCGAAATCCTGGTTTTTTGACTGCCGGGCTGTCCTGCAATCAGCCTGGTCAACGTCTCTTAGAGCAAGGCGGTTACCAAAGTACCTAGCCGCCGTCTGACCCAGCATGTTGCTGCTTTTCAGCTAGTTACCAACCAGATCAGGGGTGAGAAGGGCCGCTGTTGCACTCCCGAGTCGGGGGGGACTGCGGTGAATAATTACACGTGGAGTAAATTTTTGACCCAAGCCGCAGCTCTCTTTGGGGGGGCCAAGGATTCCTGCAAACCAAAAAAAACCGGGCAAGGAGCATGACTCCTTGCCCGTCGCTACTCCCCTTGCACTAAATACCGCTGGCAACGCCCAACAAGCCGCTGCGTATGCACACGACTCCTGCACGGAAGCTGCCAAAGTCCTGGCCGGCGCAGCTCGTATCCGAACCCTTGCACAATGAGCCTTTTGCAAGAATCAGGTCATCCCCAGGGCAGGCAGCGATGGCAGCCCCCCCACACACACGAAGTAAACCCAACCCCAAAAAAACAACCAAAAGTCGAGATTTTCACCCTCGGCCGATGAATTATTCAACGTTGCTAAGGCGATGCTTCCGGCAGAGGTACTTCATGCGCTGCGGATCCATTCGTAGCAGGTGAGCGGCAGCGCTTTTCTTCCCTCCGGTGCGCTGCAACGCAGCCTGTAGATAAGCAGCCTCAATCCGGTCCATCTCCTCATCGAAATCGAGACCCTTTTCCGGAATGAGCATGTCCTGTTGCTTGGTGGCGCTGCTAAAGAGGACTTGTTGCGGAAGGTGCTTGGGGAGAATGACTGGGCTTTCCACCATCAAGACTAGACGCTGGATCAGATTCTCCAGTTCGCGAACGTTCCCCGGCCATGGATGTTCTTCCATGATCTCCAGCGCCTCAGGGTCGAAGCGCTTGAGGGGAGTTCGATTGGCTGCGCAGTGGAGGCGCAGAAAGTGGTCCAAAAGCAAGGGAATATCACCAGGCCGCTCGCGCAGTGGTGGAAGGAAGATCGGTACCACGTGAATGCGGTAATAGAGGTCTTCTCGGAACCGTCCTTCTCGTACGCCGGCTTCCAGCTCTTCATTGGTAGCGGTGATCAGGCGGAAATCCACTTTCTTGCCGGTCCTCGCGCCCAGGCGCTGCACGCTGCGATCCTCAAGAACACGCAGTAGCTTGCTTTGCAGCGCCAAACTCAGCGTGCCAATCTCATCCAGATACAGAGTTCCCCCCTGCGCGGCCTCGATATGCCCTGCCCGCGAGGCATGGGCTCCAGTAAACGCTCCCTTCTCATGCCCGAACAGCTCTGATTCCATCAGCGTTTCCGGTATCGCGCTGCAGTTGACGCTGATAAAGGGCTTGTCGGATCGGGGGCTGCACTTCACGAGGGCGCGTGCAACCAGTTCTTTTCCAGTACCGCTCTCGCCCCGGATCAGGACGGTGGTTGTGGTATCGGCGACGCGGGCGATGGCATCGTACACCCGCCGCATCGGCTCGCTCCCCCCGATGAGCTCGCAAAAGGAATACCTCTGCACCAATTGCTCGCGCAGCCGCCGGTTCTCGATTTCCATGCCTCGCCGGTCCAAGGCACGCTCCAGCACGATCTTCAATTCGCCGAAATCCACCGGGGCTACCAAAAATTCGTCGGCTCCGACCTCCCCCGCCTTCAGCCGCACCTGGCGGCTGCGTGTGCGGGTCAAGGCGATCAGAACGAAGTCCTGATTGATCCTGCGCAAATCGCGAAGCACCGCCACACCGTCTTCGGTGTTTTTCCCGGCTGTGTCGATGTCCACGATGAGGGCATCCAGAGGCACCTGGCTCAGCAGGGGCAGGATCTCGTTCTTGGACCGCAGCAACCTGGTATCGAAGGACGGGGCCAGAAAATGTTGGACATCCGGCAGCACTTCTTCGTCGGTAGTCACAATGGCGATGCGGCGCGTATCGGTGGTCGGGGCGGGTGTGGGCGTCATGGGCTCCGGAGCAGGCGACTGGGGAGAAAAATGGCATTATAGGCGAATTTTTTCGCCCGCAGGGCAAATTTTTGACTGTAGAGAGAAAAAAACCACACACACACACAACACACACACACAGGCCCAAGGAGACGTCAGGGAGAAAAAGAAAAGCCCCTTCCGGATTGGAAGGGGCGTCGCACCCAAAGAACCCAAACAGGCCTACGCGTCGGTGGTGGGGCGGCCGGTCCAGCCGTGCAGCCCCTGCTTCATGATCCAGCGCATCACGTTCGCGTTGTTGTAGTAGTAGCCCAGCACGTACTGGCAGGTGGACAGGCAGTGCGAGTTGCACACCTTCTTCATTTCATCCAGCTGCTGGTTGTCGAATTTGTGGTCCCCGATCTTGCCCCAGTCGGTCTTGGCTGAATACATGGGGAAGCAGGGCGCCAGGGTGCCGTCGGTGCGGATGACGCATGAGTTGTGTCCAGCGCGGCAATTCCAGGGATAGGTCACGCCGCGCATGAAGTCCTTCATCTTGCGCAGGTGGTCCTTGGAGTTGACCATGATGTAGCCCTGGGTGTTCTTGTCGATCAGCCAGTCCAGAATCTCGTCCACCCGCGGCCAGTCCTCCTGGCGGATGTAGGTGACGTTGTCGTTCAAGTGCTGGAAGTGGGGCTGCTCGATGTAGGGAGGTTCGTTGATGTGGACATCGGTGGAGATGCCGTTGTCGTGGGCAATCCCGGTCAGCACCTTGACGTCCTCGATGTTGTGCCGGCAGATGTTGGTGTTGAACACGATCATGTAGCCGTACTTGCGCTGCTGCTTGACCAGGTAGTGGAATTGCTTCTCGATGCGCTTGTAGTACTTGGCCAGACCGGGTTTCTCCTCCACGCAGTCCACCGCCAGGTTGATGGCGGCCACGCCGGCGTCTCCTACGCGGTCGATGAAGTCTTCGTTCATCAGAATTCCGTTGGTGGGCAGGTAGACAAAGAAACCGTTCTTGGTGCCATAGTCCACCACTTTGAGAATCATGTCGCGCCGCAGCAGCGGTTCGCCACCCATGATGGCGATCACTCGGCAGCCCACCGACTTCAGCCAGTCGATGGATTGCACCGCCGTCTCTTCGGTCATGCCCTTTACCTTGTTGTTGAACGCCCAGCAGTAGTGGCAGTCCACGTTGCACTTCCACTCCGTGAACAGGTAGGACAGCAGCGGGCGGAACTCATCCTTGTAGACACGCGACTGGACGTAGGGCACGAACCAGCGCCTGAACGCTCTGACAAAGTTGTTGGTGTGGTAGCTCCGCGTATCCAGTTCCGGCATCGAGCCTCCCGGCTGTTATGGTTAGCAGGCAGACCCCTACCTCGGGCCCGTCCTAAGCCCTTTAGAATAATCACAACCGGGCGTGTCCTGCAGCAAAAAATCGTTCAAAATGCTGGACTTGCAGCGTATTGTCGGGATTGCGGGCTGAACCGTCATGGCCGTTCATTGAATGGAACGCCCGAATCAGCCCGTCCGGCTCCCAACCGCCCTTCCGGTAGAATCCTACCTGTGGCTCCTAAATCCGGTCCAGTGCACGGGCATACCCAGCGGCAACACCTCCAGATGGCGCGCAACTACTGTTTCGCTTGCGGCAAGGACAACCCCGAGGGCATGCACCTGAAGTTTTCGCTCGACGAGGCCTCCCGCAGCTTCGTGGCCCGGCTTCGCCTGCCCCGGCGCTTCCAGGGGCCGCCCGGCCATGCCCACGGCGGAATCATCGCCACTGTGCTCGACGAAGCCATGGGCAAGATGAACCGGCTGCGCTCGGTAGTCGCCCTCACTTCCGAGATGCGCGTTGAGTATCTGAGGCCGGTACCGCTGGGAACGCCTTTGATCGTCGAAGGACACGAGGTCCGCAAGCGCGGTCGGCGGTTGATTCACGCCGCCGAACTGCGCAACCAGCAAGGTCAGGTACTGGCGCGCAGCGTGGGCACCTTCGTCGTGGTTGACCCGGAAAAAATGTTTGCCCGACACCTGCGCAAGGACCGCCGCCGCTAGGCGCCGCCGGCAGGGTCAGTGAAGCAGGTGCGCGAGCCGAAGCGTGCTTTCTCTTTTCATGGCCAATGCCCTATTGGGCTGCTTGACAACCGGATTGGTGTGATACCATTTTCAACATCGCGAATGATTTTCAAGCAGATACGGCAGGAATGCAAAAGGTCCAATTACCCATTGGCTATGAAAACGTCGATACCCAAGTTGATCCAAAACGCGCCTAATAACGGGCCGCTGTACGAGAAAGTCCTGGGTGCCCTGCAGAACGCCATTGCCGACGGCACGCTGCCGCCCGCCACCCGTCTGCCCTCGGAGCGCGATCTGGCGGAGGAACTCGGCATCAGCCGCACTACAGTGACCACTGCCTATCGCGCACTCGAGTCCCGCGGTTTGGTTCGCGGACACGTCGGCCGCGGCACCTTTGTCTGCGCTCCCACGCAAGCCGAGGATGCTCCCTTCGCGTGGCGCGGCAAGGTATCCACCCGCGTCCAGCGGAACAGCGACCGTGATTTTCACGACCTGCTGCTGGATTCCGTGAACCCTGCCCTCATTTCCTTCGCTGCCGGATGTCCGGCCGTGGACTGCTTTCCCTTCGACGAATATCAACGCATCGCGCAGCAGGTGATGCGACGCGAGGCGGTACGCATCCTGGGGAACGCCCCGGCCGAAGGCCAGCCGGCGCTCCGGCGCGCACTGGCCTCGCGCCTCGAAGTGAAGCCGGAGAACGTACTGGTAGTTTCCGGCTCGCAGCAGGCCTTGGACTTGCTGGCACGCTGCCTGCTCGATCCCGGTGATACGGTGCTTACCGAGCGTCCCACTTACGTTGGTGCTATCCGCAGTTTCCGGGCTGCGGGGGCCAGTATGGTGGGCT
This sequence comes from Terriglobales bacterium, assembly GCA_050746065.1. Lineage (GTDB taxonomy): Bacteria > Acidobacteriota > Terriglobia > Terriglobales > Acidobacteriaceae > CAZXVY01. Next base: position 14,521 of record JBOGLL010000124.1, read on the forward strand.
GGGACGTCCGGCGCGGCGACCTCGACGAGCTCGAAGACCTCATCCTGCGCTACCGGCCCAAGCTGTTCTACGTAAATCCGACGTTTCAGAATCCCACCGGACGCACGCTTACCCTCCGCGAGCGCCGCGACTTGCTCAAGCTGGCCGCGCGCTACCGGCTGCCGGTCATCGAGGACGACGCCTATCGGGAGCTTTACTACGATGCGCCCGCGCCCCAGCCGTTGCGCGAACTGGACGAGCACAACATCGTCATCTACCTGAACACATTTTCCAAGGTGATGGCCCCGGGCCTGCGGCTGGGATGGATCGTGGCCAGCGAGAGCATCGTGGACCAGCTCGCCGAGATCAAGCTGACCACGGACCACTTCACCGAGGGCCTGGGGCAATTGGTCGTGGCCGAAATGTTACGCAACGGGCTCTTCGATCATCACCTGAAGCAGGTCCGCGGCGAGCATAAGAAGCGCCGAGATGCATTGGTGTCCGCCTTGCGTCGCGGGTTGCCGCCGCGCACTCTGGAGTTCGATGTACCCGGCGGCGGCATGTATCTTTGGTGCCGGCTGGCCCGCCACATGGAAAGCCGGGCCCTGCTGCGTGTGGCCATGGCGGCGGGCGTGGTGTTCGCCAGCGGCGATTTGTTCTACGCCGACCCCAGCGGCGCACGCGAACTGCGGCTGTGTTATTCGGCCCTTCCGGTGGAGAGGATCGAAGAAGGCGTGCGTAGGCTGGCGCGCTGCCTGGACTCGAGCGAGTTCCGCAGCGCTCCGGTCGAGCGCCAGTCGCTGCCCA
>JBOGLL010000125.1:0-7712 GCA_050746065.1 Terriglobales bacterium
GGACTGCGGTAGCACTTGGAACCCACACGAACCGGATCGAAAGCCTGGTGGGATTCGAACAGCCGCGCGCTGCGGTCCTGACCATGCTGGAGGATCTGCAGGGCGCGTCTAAGACACTGCCACGGAAGCCAATCCGACGTACAGCGCTGGCCGACGTTCTGCTCGAAGCGATCGGACTTTTTGGAGCATCCCGGCCGGGAGATACGATCCTCGCCGTCACCGATGGTGACTCGCGCGCGGATGTGAAACGTGACCGGAACGCCCGCGACGCCCTCATTGGTTCCGGGCTCCGGCTCTTTGTGGTCTTCCAGCGGAGCCTTTACTGGGTTGTGGAATCGCGCTTCGCCAACACCAGGCAGGTGCGGGAGACACCCAGCGAGGCAGATGGCGTGATCCGCTTCACCGACCTGGCAATAGTCAGCGGAGGCAACACCGTCTCCTTCTATCCCAACCTCCTGGGAAAATACGAGCTGAATGAGATCAATACCTTCGTGCCCGGAGCAGACTCACAGGTATCGCCGAAGGCATCGCTCGAGCGATTGGGGCAAGAGGCTGCCAGTTTTTACCGGCTCGAACTCGAGCTTCCATCTGCTCCGGCAAAGCCGGAAAAATTGCGGATCGACGTGATGGAAGTTCCCGGCAGGAAGACGAAGGATCTGTTCGTACATTTCCCCAAGCGCCTTGCGGCGTGTTTGCCAGGAAACTGAGCATGACACGGACAGCCCTTAGCGGGATGCTGCGTACGGGATGGCTGGCGCTGGCCATATCCTGTGTCGCACAGGTGAATCCATCCACGGCCCGCGCCCAGGACGACCCTGCCTGCTTGACGCGCATCGTACGCGTGACGGTCTCGGATCAGAAGGGCCAGCCGGTCATCGACCTTACGGCCGAGAGGTTCCGGGGCAAGTTCCGCGGGCAGCCGGTGAAGATCCTTCATTCGCGGTTTCAGGCAGCCCCCGGACAACTGGTAATCGTGATGGACGCCAGCGGCAGCATGCGTGACCTGCTGAGGGGGCAGAAAGGCTGGGTGATGGCGGGGAATGCGGTCGCCTTCGCCCCGGCGAGTGAGAGCCTGGGCCTGCTGATTTTTAGCGAAGGCATCAAGCTGCGCGTGGAGCTTTCATCCGACCGGCAGGCCGTGATGGAGAAGCTCAACGCCTACCTGGGCGAGACAGGAAATGCGGAAGGCAGCGGGAGAACGGCGGTCCGCGATGCCGTTCAGGCAGCTCTGGTGATGCTAGCGCCAGTACGCCGCGGCGACACTATCTACCTGATCAGCGACGGCGGAGATAATCGCAGCAAGGTCGAAGACAAAGATCTGAGGCGGGCGCTAATCCAGTCGGGCGTCCGCCTCTACGCGCTGGTTCCCGTCGGTTTCTTCCCCGCCACCCCGGAAGAAAAGGAAGGGGCGCCCACGATCGCGAATTGGGCCAAGGTAACCGGTGGATATGCACGGTATTGGCAGTTGGGCCCCCTGAGCACGCAGCGTCAGCAGATCCTCGATGCCATCGTACGCAGGATGTATTTCGACATTACGAGTTGGTGGTGGAACTGCCGCTTCCCGCTGACAAGCCAAGAGACTGGGATCTGCACGTTGTAAGCGCCGCCGGCAAGAAGATGGGAAGGTTGGACCTGTTCTATCCGCTGATGATTCCCTGCTCGCAAACCGTCGCGGAAGCGCAGCGTTGACGCGCCGGCAAGTCGATGCGGTATGATTTCCGGCCTGCCATGAACAATCGTAACGTTGCTTCCTCCTTGCTTGCGATCCTCCTTCTGCTCCTGCCGGGTGCATCCTCCCAGAGCACCAAACCTTCTCCCAACAAACAGGCGGCGGCGGCGGGCGAAGCCGTGATCATGAAGATGATGTACGGCACCTACGACCCGCGGACCAGGACCAGCCTGTGGGCCAAGCCTACCAAGGCGGCGCTGGAAATGATCACAGGATGCGGGGCCGTTGCTTGCGCAAATGATCGGGTCCTTCCCTTTCCAGGAGGAAGGAAACAGGAAGGTGATGTTTGTGACTGCCAGCGCGCCCCGCAATTTTGACTGCCACAGTTGCGCGCCGGTGATTAGTCCGCCTTCACCGCCCAGGGAGAAAATTCGAAGACGGCGTTTTTCTATGCCCAGGAAGGCGGCGAGTTCAAGCAGATCCTGGTGCTGGAAATCCATGGCGATAACGGCGGAAGTTGCGGGCCGGAGATGCACGCCTGTTATGACTTCACCTCCACTTATGCGCTGAAGCCGGGCGGGAGCGGGCCGTACTACAACGTCATCGCGAGCACCAACGGCACGAAGATCAATAACAAGGGCAAGCCCGCACCCGCCAAGAAGCGAGAGATTTACGTATTCAAGGATGGGGAGTACAAAGCTGGGCTGGGGAAGTAAGGCATCCGAGCAGAAAGCCACCACAAGGGCCTTGCCCCTTTCTTCTACGTCCAGGCTAGAAAACCAAGATCCCTCGACGCGCCCTCGCTTTCTCCCGGGCAATGCCCGGGAGTGCTCGGCCTTGCTCGGGATGACAAGGGGATACGGAAGCGAAGCGATCATGCGGACGAGGTTGCGCGCTTCCACGCAAGATTGATGGAGGCCCGGCCGAGGGCTGTCCAGGCTACGCAATGCCGCGCTGTGCGCGGCACCCCAGGCGAGGGCGCCTGGGGCTACGTGGACAATTGCGCGGCGGAGACGCAGCAAGCTGCGTCTCTACGGGGTGGGCGCGGGCTTGGCGGCGGAGCCGTCGAGGCCCAGTTCTTTCGCGATGCCTTTCATGGCCTCGATGCAGAATGCAATGTGTTGCTCGAGGTCGATGCCCAGGTCGGCGGCGCCGCTGATCATGTCGTCGCGGCTCACGCTGCGGGCGAAGGCTTTGTCCTTCATCTTTTTTCGCACCGAAGGGGCTTCGACTTCCGCGAGTGACTTGCCGGGCTTGACCAGGGCGGTGGCGGTGATGAATCCGGCGAGTTCGTCGCAGGCGAACAGCGCTTTTTCCATCATGGAGACGCGAGGCACGTTGGAATAGTTGGCGTGTGACAGGATGCAGCGGCGGAGGACTTCGGGATAGCCGCGCTCTTCGAGGACCTTGCTGCCGACGAAGGGATGCTCGGCGGGCGTGGGGAACTTTTCGTAATCGAAGTCATGGAGCAAACCGCAGAGGCCGTAGAGTCCTTCATCGGCGGCAGGGTCGCGGCCGTCGGCCAGGAATTTTTGCGCATAGGCGCGCATGCAGGCTTCGACGGCGAGGGCGTGTTTGCGCAAACTTTCCGACTGGGTGTATTCACAGAGTAACCCCCAGGCATGGTCGCGATCGGGCATCGTGGCTTCTCCGCGTTTTCTCCGTCTTTTCTGGGCCTTTGTGCGGCTCGTTGCCGGTGAGTCTTCCCGGTTTCACGGAAGATTTTGATTGACAAGCCCGCCCACTATACCTCAAATTACCGCCAGTCTTCGCAACCGGTGTTGCTGTCAGATGCCTGCTCTGGCATCTCCCACAACCTGGATGGCCACAACACTTGCTCCCGTAGACTCGCGGGAAGTGGTGAAATGCGACTACTGCCGTCTGGTCCAGTTCCGGACCGCCAGCAATAATTGCCGCAAATGCCACAAATGTCTGGACCGGCCGGAGCCGGAACCTGTCCCGGCGGAGCCGGTGCCGGCACACGCCAATGGCACTGGAAACGGCCACGGCAATGGGCATACCCACCTGCAACTAGCCATGTCCATCCGCCTCATCCGCCAGCGCAATGGATTAAGCCAGCGACAACTGGCGTTGCGTATGCAGGTGCCGCGCACGTACGTGTCCAAGATCGAGAACGAGAAGGCAACGCCTACGCTGTCGTCCATTGCCCGGCTGGCGCGGGCACTGGAGGTGACGGTGCCCGACCTACTCAATGGTTCCGACGGACGCGAAGCTGAGATCCGCGATCTGATGAACGACGCGTTCATCGCGGAACTGGTGCCCTATCTCTCGAAGCTCGACGGCATGCAGTGGTCGAGCGTCCTGACGCAGGTTCGCGACCTGTCGCTGCGCCCGCGGCGGCATTCGTAAAATTTCCGGGCAGCTCGCTGACGACCACGGGCCGGAGCGCAAGCTCCGGCCCGTTTTTTTTCGTCGTTGGTCGTTCGTCGTTGGTCGTGGGTCGTTGATGGTAAGCCTTCACAAACTCAGCCTGAAGAGGATAGGCAGCAACACTCGGAAGCTAATGCCTAACGACCAATGACCAACGACTATTTCTTCGTTTGTTTCCAATGCAGCACCAGGCGGCCGCTGATCTCGCGGGGCCGTCCGATGTGCGTCCCTGAAAAAACACTCTCGAAGTTGTAAAGGTAGAAGCGGTCGAACAGGTTCTGGACGTTGAACTGGAGCGTAATCGGATAGCGGGTTTCGCTCAGTAAATCCACGCCCGCGGCCAGGTCGAAGGTGGTGCGGGGACGGATGCGGGAGCGTACAACGTCGAGCTGCTCCCGGATCAGCGGATCAAGCGTGGCAAGCAGGGCGGGATCGAATTCGGAGGGGACTCCGCTATCGTGACGTCCGGTGAAACTGAACCACGGCCCGGAGTGATGGGAATACAGCACTCCGAACTGCCCGCTGTTGCGCTGGTCATGGTCGGCCAAAAACTGAACGCCGGGAATGAGCAAGTCACTGGAAACCTCGCCTAGAAAGAGCCCGCCCGCCAAGGGGGTGGTCGCAATCGCCTTGGAATTGGCGTAACTGAGGAAGCCGGAGAGGCCACGGAAGGAGGCCATATCCAGGCGCACTTCGGTGCCGCGCACATCGCCGCGGGCGATGGCGATGGGAAAGATGATGCCGGTGTTCAGGAACTGGTCTTTGTCGGCAAGGTTCTCGATGTTCTTGATGTAGTGAGCCACATCCAGGCGGAAGTAGTTCCCAAGCTGCTGCTGCACGCCAACCTCGTAGACGTTCTGAATCTCGGGAGGCACGGCGCGCACGCCTCCGCCCAGCGGCGAAAACACCGAGCCGGCAGGCGAGGAGGAAATCAGCAGGTTCTCGACCGGTGGTGTCTGGAACAGGCGGTTGTAAGAGGCACGGAAGACCGTCGCAGTCTGCTTGATATGGAAGGCCAACCCCACCCTGGGGCTGACGTGGTTGTCCTTCACCACCATATCGTAGTGGTCCACACGAACGCCGAGATCGGCCGTGAACCATCCGCCTACGGTGATGCGGTCCTGGGCGAAGACGCCAGCCTCGCCTCCGTTACGCTTCTCGCGAAAGAGGAAGGGACTGGCAATGGGAAATGCGGAAGCCGGGTTCGAGGGATCGGCAAGGATTGCGGGGTCGGTCGCCGCCATCGTGAAGTCCTCGCTCAGCGGCGTGCGCACCACCTGGAAGCCAACCTTGATGGTGTGCAAAGAGCGTTGATGGCTGACGCTGAAGCGGATGCCCTCGGACCGTTGGCGGCGTGCCTGCTCGGCGAAGAAGGGGAAGCCGGTGATGTTGGGATCGAGCAGGCGGGAGGTGGAAGATCGGCGGAAGGCGACGGCGTCGGATACCGTCCGCGGGTTGAAGATGTGCGTCCAGCCCAGGGACTCGGAGTCGTCACGCAATTCTTGGCGCTGGTGCTGCCCCAGCACCTCCTGCTCAGCAGTGTTGGGTACCTGAAAGTTGGTGCCATTGGTGGAGAGGCTGAGTCGGAGGGTGTCCTGCTGCCCCGCCATCCAGTCGAACTTGGTGAAGAGCCGTCCGTTGCCCCCGAAGTTGTGGAAGTTCTGGATCTCAGGCGGATCAAGAAAACGCTGACTGCGGCTGCCGGCCGCCGATAGGAAGATTCCAAGGCTCTTCCAGTGGCCGCCGGCTTCAGCGCCGACTTCGGCGCGCGAGAAAGAGCCGGCGGTGAACGAGAGGCTGCCGTTCCAGGGCATCTCCATGCCCGATTTAGTATTGACGGTGATCACAGTGGCCAGCTTGCCGCCGTATTCCGCTGGCACGTTGCCAGTGAGGATCTCGGCAGAACGCAGGTTGCGGGCATCGAGCGCAGTGGAGAAGACGGCGGAGAGATTGTCGGTGATGGGAACGCCGTCCACGACATACTGCACCTGAGATTCCGAACCCCGGGGGTGCATGCGTCCGTTGTCGTCCTGGACCACGCCGGGAACACTCTGCACCACCGCTTCCAGTCCGCGGCCCGCTTGAGCCAGCGTGAGTTTCGCGAGTTGCTGGCTGTCCAGATCATGGTGGGTGGATGCCGAGGTGGTTTCCAGCATGAGGCCCTGTTCCTCCACGGTGACCTGCTGCTCGGCGGTGGCCACGGCCAGCTTCGCGTCCAGGGTCAGGGGGACGTTGGAGCGAAGCTCCACGGAGACGTCGTAGTGGGCGAATCCGGCGGCTTCGACGTGCAGGGTGAGCGGCGAAAAGGGAACGTTCAGGAACTTGTACTGGCCGGAGGCATCGGTGGTTGCCTGCTGGCGATAGCCGGAGATGGGACTGGTGAGCTTGACGGTAGCGCCGGGAACCAGCGCGCCGGTGGGATCGGTGACCGTGCCCTGCACCGTGCCTGTGGATTGCGCGAAGGCAGGAAAGAACGCCATCCCGATCATCACCGCGATCAAAGCCACGCGGCCAAGAAGTTTTCTCAACTGCACCATGATTCCTCTCCTGATAGGAAGTTGTGTGCGCCAGCGAAATCCAGACCCAACGAACAGCCGAAATATCTGCGGCAGCGCCGTGGTATGGCTCTGGAACGCTAGGCAGCAGGAGGAGAGTGCTTGGGCGCGGTGAGGTAAAGGGCAAGTGCGGGATGGAGCAAGTCGGCGGCTGCGGCCGTCGTCCAGTGGGTAGCGGCTGAGTGCGAAGAAGTTGCCGGGCCCACGACCCGGAAACTCTTCTGGCTTCCGCGTGAGGAAACAAACAGGCAGTGCTGGTGCTGGGTCTGGCCGCTTTCCACGGTCTGATCGGAGACCTGAGTCGATGTGTCTGTGGATGCGGCTTGCGCGGCCGGGAAGGAACCCTGCGCATCGAGGTCGATCAGCTCGCCGTGCCGCGGGCAGGTGGCGTGGCGCGCGGTGAACTCGTGGGTGGTGGCTACGAACTGGCCGGCCAGCAGGCTGGCGAGCAGCAACAGCGAACCGGCGGCAGCCAGCTTACGACGCAGCGACGTTCGACCCGTGAAAAGCATGCTCTGTAGTCGGATGAAAAAGCCCGGGGACTTGCAGTGGTCCCGTGCATAAGCATGGCAAAGCGCGGCGCGGGAGTCAATTGCCAGCCGGTGTAGAGTGTGCTAATTTGGAGTCTACTTTATGCCGTAGAGGAAGCCTTGCGCGCGACCGCACCCGCCGGACTGGACCACAAAGAATCGGAAATCTGGGCTGGACTCGACCCCCGGGAGCTGCCCCGGCACATCGCCATCATCATGGACGGCAATGGGCGCTGGGCGCGGCGGCGGCACCTGCCGCGCATCGCCGGACACCGCGCAGGCGTGGCCTCGGTGCGCTCGACGGTGGAAACCGCGGCGCGCATCGGCATCCCGGCGCTGACCCTGTACGCGTTTTCCGTGGAGAACTGGGCAAAGCGTCCGCGCACGGAAGTGGAATTCCTGATGCGCCTGCTGCGCCACTACCTGAAGTCTGAACTTCCCACGCTGCAGAAGAACAACATTCGCCTGGAATATATTGGCCGCGAGCGCGAGCTGCCTGCTCATGTACAGGAGCGCATGGCGCAGGCGCGCGAGGCCACGGCGCGCAACTCCGGCATGGTGCTGACG
>JBOGLL010000126.1:0-4793 GCA_050746065.1 Terriglobales bacterium
CGGTTACGTTGCGGAACACCACCCCCTGCATGCCGGCGCGCAGGAACTGCGACGGATCTTCGCCGTTGTCGGCCACCAGCACCAGCCGCGCGCGCGACTTTTTGGCTTGCGCGGCCACCGCGGCCAGATCCGGATGGAAGGAGGAAGAGAAAATCAGCACGGCGTCGCGGAAGCGGTTGAGCGCGCCTCCGATCTGGTCGGCGGTCTGCAGTTGCGCCACGATGCGCACGTCTTCCTCGCCGGCCAGCACGCGGGCCGCGCCTGCGCGAAAGATGGCCTGGTTGTCGGCCAGAATCACTTTCAACATTCTGGAAACTGCCTCCGCTACTTGCGCATGAACTTGTAGTGCTCGATCACCAGCGCCAGTCCGCTCTTGCCGCGGCCTGACTTCTTCCCTGCCTTGCCGGACGCCTTCCTCCCTTTGCGCGGGGCATCGCGGCGCACCACGCGCCCGCGACACTTGATCTCCACGTCCTTACGCGAGCCCACCATCGAGCCGGGCACGGTGATGGCGAACTCGACCTTGGATCCGACCTCCAACTCCGGGCTGCCGGAAATGTAGGCGCCCGCTGCACTCAGATTCATGGTCCGGGACGCAAGCCCGCGCGACGACTTGCCATCGTGGATGGTGATGGGCAGGGCCAGCGGAAAGCGCTTACCGCCTCGGGAATCGGCCAATTCCAGCCTCCTCAGGCCCCACATCGTAGGGCCTGGCACCGCTGTGGAATCAAGAGGGAAGCACTCCGCGTTATACCACGAACCGCTTTCCCCGCCTAGACCGAGCAATCCGTTTTTCCCTCCCCCTCGTATTCCTGATGAAGCACGAAAAACGTCCCGCAGATCGGGACGATTCCCAACCTTGCGAGGACGCTGCTATGAAACATCCGATGTTGCGCTCGTTCGTTGCCCTGATGATGGCGGCTCTGCTTGTGGTCCCCAGTGGGTTGCAGGCAGCCAACCATCGTGAGGCGCCGATCACGGCCATCGACCGCCTGGCTGACATCACCGACTTCTACGCTTTTGTCAGCTACGACAATCCCGACAAGGTCACGTTCATCCTCGATGTGGACCCCTTGCTGGAGCCTTCCAACGGCCCTACGTATTTCCCGTTCGATCCCGACATCACCTACGCCATTAGGGTGGATAACAACTTTGACGCGGTGGAAGACATTACCTTTGAGTTCCGCTTCCAGAACGAAGTCCGCCTGCCCGGCGTGTTCACGGTCTACGTGGGCGCGGGCGACGGCATCGCGGCTCCGGCCAATTCTCCCGCGCCGGTTGCCCCTGGAACCCCGCTGATTCCTCCCGCCATCACCGCGCTCGACGGCTGCGTTCCCGGAGCCTGCTCCACCGGCCTCGGCCTGCGCCAGACCTACACCATCACTATGGTCAAAGGCAATCAGCGCACTGTCCTGAACCAGGGACAGAAGCTGATCGCGGTGCCGTCCAACGCCGGCCCGCGCACCATGCCCAACTGGCCGGCGCTCTACCAGCAGGGGACGTACACGCTTTCCAACGGCATGAAAGTCTGGGCCGGGACGGCCGACGATCCCTTCTGGATCGACCTGGGTGCGGCCTTCGACTCGCTCAACTTCCGCGCCGAGGGCTTTGTCCTTCCCGGCGTCCTGACCGCTGCACAGGAAGCTGACGACCACAACAACTTCGCCGCCGATGACGTGGCCGGCTTCAACGTGAACGCCATCGCCATCGAAGTTCCCATCACCATGCTGACCCGCGACGGGCTGAAGCACGGCCCCAGTCATCTCAACGCCACTATCGGCACCTGGGGCACGACTTCGCGGCCGCGCACCATCGTGCGAAAGAAGCCGGGCAGCAACATGACCACCACTTCCACCTCCATCCGCCAGGTCCAGCGTATGGGCAGCGCACTATTCAACGAACTGATCATCGGCGTGGGCTCCAAGGACCGCTTCAGCATGGACATCCCCAGCAACGACGCGCAGTTCGCCAGCTTCGCGCTCGATCCTCTGTTGGCCCGCGCGCTGAACGCCATCTATCCGGCGGCCTTCAACGTGGACCTGCCGGTTCCCGCGGTGCCGCGGGCGGACCTGCTGCCCCTGGTGCAGTACTCGAACTTCGGCTCGCTGGTGGCAGCGGTCGGTGGCTTCGCCGATCCCGGTCTTCCTGCCGGCCCGGTGGCAGACGTGCTGCGTCTGAACACGGGCGTGCCTCCGACTCCTCAGGGACAGATCAAGCGCATGGGTCTGCTGGCGGGCGATCCGGCCGGGTATCCCAACGGCCGCCGCCCGGAGGATGACGTAACGGACATTTCCGCGCGCGCCGTGGCCGGCATCCTGGTGTTCGGTTTGAACACCTTCCCCTACAACCGAATCGGGGACGGGGTGAACGCCAACGACATCAACTACCAGCCATCGTTTCCGTATCTGGGTTACGCGTGGGACGGCCGCAACAGCCGCCACGTGGATCCGGGCGAAGCTGGCTGTAACGGCGGCACTTGCCCCGTGAACTAGCCACAGCCTCGTGGCTGGGCTTCTCCTCCCCGGGAAAGCCCAGCCGCGAGATTTTCATGAGAAATCCGAGGACTCAAATGAAAAAGTTTACCTTCCTGTTCCTGATGCTCATCCTGGCCGCCGCCGCGCTGGCCCAGCCAGCGGAAGCGACTCAGGCGGCGATGCCGAAGTCGCCTGCGGAACTGGCGATCGACCGCGCACAGAAAGCCATCGCAACGAATCCAAAGAATCAGGGTGCCTACAACGATCTGGCTCTGGCCTACGCGCGCCGTGCCCGCGAAACTGCTGACACCACTTACTACGCCAAGGCAGAAGAAGCACTGGCGAAATCGGAGGCCCTTGAGCCCGGCAGTCTGGAAACGCGCAAGCTGCGCGTGTGGGTGCTGCTGGGGCGTCATGAGTTCGCGCGCGCTCGTGACCAGGCTGAGGCCCTGAACCGTAGCGTGCCCGACGACGTCCTGGTCTACGGCCTGCTGGCCGATGCGCAGGCAGAACTGGGCAACTATGACAAGGCTGAGGAAGCCGTGCAGTGGATGCTCGACCTCCGCCCCGGCAACGTCCCTGGACTTACGCGAGCGGCGTATCTGCGCGAGTTGTTTGGCGACGTGGAAGGCGCGATCGAAATGATGGCGCAGGCCTACCAGCGCACCTCGCAAGCCGAAGTCGAAGACCAGGCTTGGATCCTCACCCACGTGGCCCATCTCGAACTGATGCGCGGCAACGCCGAAGCTGCGGACCAGAGCCTGCAGCAGGCGCTCGGCCTTTTCCCCGACTATCACTATGCACTGGCCGGTTTGGCCAAGGTGCGGATCACGCAGAAGAAGTATGCCGATGCCGCGGAGCTATTGAAGCGCCGCTACCAGAACGCTCCTCATCCGGAGAATCTCTTTGACCTGGCCGAGGCCTTGGCTCTCGCAGGCCGCAGAAAGGAAGCCGAGGACGCCTTTGCCGAGTTCGAGCAGAAGGCCCGCAAGGAAATGCAGTCCTGGGACAACGCCAACCGGGAGCTGGTCTTCTATTACGCCGACTATGCCCGCAAACCGGCGGAGGCATTGAAGGTGGCGCGTCTGGAGGCCGCGCGGCGTTCCGACGTCCACACCCTGCACGCGCTGGCCTGGGCGCTCTACGCGAGCGGCAACCACGCGGAAGCCCGCACTCAGATTGAAAAGGCTTTGGCGGTCGGCATCCGCGATGCGCGCTTCTTCCTGCACGCCGGGGAAATCGCATGGAAGCAGGGCGACCGCGCGGCCGCCGAAAAGTATCTGCGTCAAGCTGAAAGTCTCAAGTCTCCGGAAGCGGCCAGCTTGTTGGCGGCAATCACCCAGGCACGCAGCCAGGATTGACACAGATTCTCAACGGAGGCTGCCCCACCCTGTCGCTCCCGTTTTTTGAGCGACAGGGTGGGAGGAATCGCACTTCGCAGATCGCACATCGGACTTCGCAGATAGCCTAGAACTTCACCGGCGCCGGCTGGCGCTCGGTGACGCTTTCCAGTTCGAAGAAGGCACGGGCCTGGAAGCCGAACATCCCGGCGACCAGATTGCCGGGGAAACTCTGGACGGCGATGTTCAGGTCGCGCACCACGGCGTTGTAGTAGCGGCGCGCGTTCTGCAAGGCTTCCTCGATCTCCGAGAGCGATTGTTGGAGCGCCAGGAAGTTCTCCGCCGCCCGCAGTTGCGGATAGTTCTCGGCGACGGCGAACAGGCCACGCAGCGCCTGGGTTAGTTCGCCCTCCGCCTTGGCACGGTCGGGAAGCGCTTTGGCCTGCTGGGCCTGGCTCCGCAAGCGCGCCACTTCCTCGAAGGTTCGCTGTTCGTGGCCGGCGTAGCCCTTCACCGTTTCCACCAGGTTGGGAATGAGATCGTGACGGCGCTTGAGCTGCACGTCAATGTCGGCCCAGGCGGATTCCGCGCGCACCCGCCGATGCACCAGCTTGTTGTAGAGCAGGACGACGAACCCGCCCACCACAGCGACCGCCAGCACCAGGAGAAGCAAGCGCATTTCCTCTTCCGCGAAATGTGGACGACGAGTGCGCGGAAGGTATCACACCCTGCCGGGCCTCGCAAATGCTCGCGGGTTCCCAGCCACCGGCTCTGAATCCGTGATAAAAAAGAACGCGAAATGCTGGAACGGTTGAACATCCAGGGGATGGGGCCCACGCTCGCTGTGGTGGCAGGAGTCCTGCTGCTGCTGGTCGTGGTGCAGCGGCTGTGCGGACGTGCGATTCACCAGTATGCAGATCGCATGGCAGCCGAACACAAGGGACAGATCGACGACATTCATCAGTGGGCGCGGCAGCTC
>JBOGLL010000127.1:0-8893 GCA_050746065.1 Terriglobales bacterium
GAGATGGGGGTGGCGCTGCGCCGCACGGCTTTTTCGCCCAACATCAAGGAACGCCGCGATTATTCCTGCGCCGTTTTCGACGGCGGCGGCCGGGTCATCGCCATGGGCGATCACATGCCGGTGCACCTCGGCTCCATGCCCATGTCGGTGCGCGCCGCCAGGAACGCCTTCCCGCTTAATCCCGGCGACGTTGCCATGCTCAACGATCCCTTTTGTGGCGGCACACATCTGCCTGACATCACGCTGGTGGCGCCGGTTTACGTTGCGCGGACGCGTGGCGCGACCGTTCCTGGCCGCAAGCCTGACTTCTACGTAGCCAGCCGCGCTCATCACGCCGACGTGGGCGGCGCCTACGCCGGCTCCATGGGATTGTGCCGCGAGATCTACCAGGAAGGTGTGCGCATTCCGCCGGTGAAGCTGGTGCGCCGCGGTACCACCGACCGCGACGTACTGGCGCTGCTGCTCAACAACGTGCGCACACCCGCCGAGCGCGAAGGCGACCTGGGCGCACAGATCGCCGCCTGCCATACCGGCGCGACGCGCCTGCGAGAAGTGTGCCAGCGCTACGGGCTGCCGCGAGTCCGCCGCGCCATGCGGGCGCTGCTCGACTACTCAGAGGAAATGATGCGTGCCTTCCTCGTTCAGGTGCCGCGGGGGAAGTATCGCGCCGAGGATTTCCTCGATGACGACGGCATCACCGGCAACCCGGTGCGCATCGCTGCGACGGTGACGTTTCACGCACGGCCGAGGGCGGCCGTGCTACACGCGCCTATCGTCACCGTGGATTTCACCGGCAGCGACCCCCAGGTGGAAGGCAGCGTCAACGCCGTGGAAGCCATCACGTACTCGGCGTGTTTTTATGTTTTCCGCTGCCTGCTCGCGGAAGATGTCCCTGCCACCGCCGGCTTGATGCGCCCGGTGCGCGTGGTAGCGCCGCTGGGTACGGTGGTGAACGCGCGCCCGCCTGCTGCCGTTGCCGGCGGTAACGTCGAGACATCGCAGCGCATCGTGGACGTACTGCTGCGCGCGCTCGCACAGGCGATGCCGAAGCGCATTCTCGCGGGATCGTCGGGCACGATGAACAACCTCACCATCGGCGGCGTCGATCCGCGCACCGGGACTCCCTTCGCCTACTACGAGACCATTGCTGGAGGTCTGGGCGCCCGGTCCACGAAGCCGGGCGTCTCCGGCATCCACACGCACATGACCAACTCGCTGAACACGCCCGCCGAAGCGCTGGAGTATGCCTATCCGTTCCGGGTCACGCGCTACTCGTTGCGTCGCGGCTCCGGCGGCCGCGGTCAGCATCACGGCGGCGATGGCATCGTGCGTGAAGTAGAAGTCCTTACGGACTCTGAGGTCACGCTGCTGGCCGACCGCCGCACCCGCGGCCCCTACGGCCTACGGGGCGGCCAGGATGGCGCGCCCGGCCGCGCCGAAGTGATCCGGCGCGACGGTTCGAGGCAAACCATCGCGGGCAAAGCCAGTGTGCGCCTGCGCAGAGGCGAACGCATCCGCATCGAATCGCCCGGCGGCGGAGGCTGGGGCCGCTGGGCTAGGAAGCATCCAACAAAATAGCCATGCTAGAATCACCCGGCTTGGCGGCAATCGGGCCCATGTAATGTCCAACACCATGCTGGCGGTCGTGAAGGCCGAGCCCAAGGCGGGCGCGGAAATCCGCGACGTCGCCATTCCTGAGTTCGGCCCGAGTGACGTTCTGGTCCGCGTGCGCGTGGCTTCCGTCTGCGGCACCGATCTGCACATCTACAACTGGGACTCCTGGGCGCAGCGCCGCATCCATCCGCCGCTCATTCCCGGGCACGAATTCTGCGGTGACGTGGCCGCGGTAGGCCGCGAAGTAACATCGGTCAAGCCCGGTGACTTCGTCTCCGCGGAAATGCATGTGGCCTGCGGCAAGTGTTTGCAGTGCCGCACTGGCGATGCCCACATCTGCCAGAACGTGGCCATCATCGGCGTGGATTCCGATGGCGCCTTTGCCGAGTACGTGCGTATCCCGGAGTCGAACATCTGGAAGATCGATCCTTCCATCCCGCCCGACTATGCTTCCGTGCTCGATCCGCTGGGCAATGCTGTGCACGCTGTGCTGGCCGGCGAGATCGCCGCCCGCACCGTGGCCATTACCGGTTGCGGCCCCATCGGCCTCTTCGCCATCGCCGTGGCCCGCGCCTTGGGCGCCTCCACCGTGTTCGCCATCGAAGTGAACGCGCACCGGCGCAAGATTGCGCATCAGATGAGGGCCGACCACGTCCTCGACCCGACCACGCAGGACGTGAAGTCAGCCGTGTTTGACATGACCGCCGGCGTGGGCGTTGACGTGGTGCTCGAAATGGCCGGACATCCCGACGCCATCCGAACAGGCTTCGACATCGTGCGCCGCGGCGGACGCATTTCGCTTCTGGGCCTCACATCGAAGCCGGTTTCCCTCAACTTCTCCGAAGACATCATCTTCAAGGGCATCACCATCCAGGGCATCAACGGGCGCCGCATGTACCAGACCTGGTACCAGATGCAGGCCCTCCTCAAGAGCGGCAAACTCGACCTCACACCCATCATCACCGATCGCATGTCCCTGCGCGACTTTTCCCGCGGCATGGAACGCCTCACCACCGGCGAAGCGAGCAAGATCCTGCTGTACCCCAACGGAGTAAAGTGACGTGCCCTGGGCTTCCGCCGCTCTAGAAGGCTTCTTTGCCCTGCTTCAGTGGCAATCGATGCCGTGCTGGGATGGTTGCACGACAAGTCGTCGCCATCGCGGAAGGGGCGGCCCGGGTCGAGCTAAACCCTGCACCGCCTACCGTCTGCCTTTGGCGTTAGACTATCTCCCTCTATGGCCACGCAGACCACCCGCACCAACCCTCTTTCTTTCCTCAGCGACCAGCTCAACGACCTGAAGCAGAAGGGCACCTACTTCCGCCTACGTGTGCTCGAGGACGAGCAGGCCCCGGTCTGCACGTTTGACGGACGCAAGGTCATCAATCTGGCGTCGAACAACTATCTGGGACTGACCACGCATCCCCGGCTGCGCGAGGCGGCGCTCGAAGCGACCCGCAAGTACGGTGTGGGTTCGGGCGCGGTGCGCACCATCGCCGGCACCATGAGCATCCACCTGGAGTTGGAGGAAAAGATCGCACGCTTCAAGAACGTTGAGGCCTCGGTAGTGTTTCAATCGGGCTTTACCGCCAATGCGGGCACGGTGTCGGCGATTCTGGGCAAGGAAGACTTCATCATCTCCGATGAGCTGAATCACGCCTCCATCATTGATGGTGCTCGGCTCTCGCGTGCGACTATCAAGGTCTTCCGCCACAAGGATGTTGCCCACGCCGAAGAGCAGCTTTCGAGCGTTGCCGCCCAGCCCGGGCGCAAGCTGCTGATCACCGACGGCGTCTTCTCCATGGACGGCGACATCGCGCCGCTCCCCGCGCTGTGCGATGTGGCCGAGAAATACGGTGCCATCATGATGGTGGACGACGCGCACGCCTCGGGCGTCCTCGGCCGCAACGGTCGCGGCACCATCGACCACTTCGGAATGCACGGCCGTGTGGACATCCAGGTGGGCACGCTCTCCAAGGCCATCGGCGCGCTCGGCGGATATGTATGCGGCACGCGCGATCTCATCGAGTTTCTCTATCACCGCGGCCGGCCGTTCCTGTTCTCCACGTCGCATCCTCCTTCCGTCGCCGCCACCTGCATCGCCGCCTTCGACGTGCTCGAGCAGGAACCCGAGCGTATCGAAAAGCTCTGGGAGAACACGCGCTTCTTCAAGAAAGAGCTGGGTGCACTCGGCTTCAATATCGGAGGCGTGAACACGCCCGCCAGCGAAACGCCTATCACGCCCGTGATCGTGGGCGAAGGGCGACTGGCCATGAACTTCTCCCGCGCACTGTTCGAAGAAGGTGTGATGGCCACCGGCATCGCCTTTCCCACCGTCGCGGAAGGTAAGGCCCGCATCCGCACCATCGTGACTGCCACTCACACCCGGGAAGAACTGGAAAAAGCACTGGAGATCCTGGCCAGAGTAGGAAAGAAGTTGGAAATCGTCTCGTGATTGCAATGTAGACCGGCCGCCCTCGGCCGGGCAGGGCAGCCGTGAACCTCGCAATGCACAGATCGCTGATCGCAAGTCCGGTACAGCGGCATCTGCTGGTCGCCGCAGCACCCGCCGCTCTCACTACGGCCGCCCTCAGCGCTCCCCTGCTGAGCGCTTTCGGCTACACGCTGTCTGCTTTCGCCATCGTGCAGTTCTTTTCGGTTGTTTGCCACCAGGACCCGGCGCGTACCTTCTGGATCGTGGGCGCGCCGGTGGCGGTTTGCGCCCGGTGTCTGGGAATCTACCTGGGCGCCGTGGCGGGTGCCTGGATCACAGCGCCTCGGGGTATGATCCTCCGCCTTCTGGCGGCAACTGTTCTGGTGAGTATGCTGGACTTCCTTGCGGAGTCTGCCGGACTGCACGGCAACTGGCCGCTCATGCGGTGTGCGCTCGGAGGAATTCTCGGCGCCTCAATCAGCGCCCTGGTGATGGCTTCTGCAAACCCCCACTGCAACCATCTGAGTAATACGCCGTTTGACGCGTACTACGACATCCACCCAAGTAAGGCGAGTGCTGCGAAGTAAGGCAACTGTCACAAAGTAAGGCGCCTGGCAAAAGGTAAGGCGCCTGCTCTGAGGCACGACACGTCAGTGCCGGAGCAAGAACCTGTTGAGTCCCGAATGGACGGGACTTGTGAGTTGGGCCGGGCGCTAGTCCGCCCGGTACACCACTTGTCCACCCACGATCGTCGCCACGACTTTCCCTGTGAGCTGCCAGCCGTCAAAGGGCGTGTTGCGTGACTTGGAGCGCGAGCGTTCCGCGTGGAAGGTCCAGCGGGCCACGGGATCGAAGATGGTCACGTCGGCCACGGAACCGCGCGCCAGGGTGCCGCGTCCTTTGAGTCCCAGCACCCGGGCAGGTCCGGCCGAGAGCAGGTCAACGATTCGCGACAACGGAATGCGCTGGTCGCGAAGAAGACGGGTGATCGTGAGCCCCAGAGCAGTTTCGAGTCCGGTGACACCGAAGGCGGCGCGTTCGAATTCAACCTGCTTGTCATGGATCGCGTGAGGTGCATGGTCGGTGGCGATGGCGTCGATCGAGCCGTCGGCCAGTGCCACCAGGATGGCCTCGCGGTCCGCTGCGGAACGGAGGGGCGGATTCATCTTGAAGCGCGTGTCGTACTCGCCTACGTTTTCGTCGAGCAGGGTGAAGTGGTGCGGCGTGACCTCGCAGGTAACGTTCTGCCGGTTGCGCTTGCCGCGCCGGACGGCCTTGAGCGCGGCGGCGGTGGAAACGTGCGCCACATGCAGACGTCCGCCCGTCTGTTTGGCAAGCAGCAGGTCGCGTTCCACGATCTCGGCTTCGGCGGACGCCGGCATGCCGCGCAGGCCCAGGCGGAACGCCGTGGGTCCTTCGTTCATCGGGCAACCCGCGGTCAGGCGGGTGTCTTCCGCGTGTTGGATCACGATGGCTTGAAGCTGGGCGGCCCCGTGTAGCGCATCCCGCATCAGGTTCTCGTCGAGGATGGGCCGCCCGTCGTCGGTAAAGGCGACGGCGCCCGCGCGATGCAAGCTGCGGAAATCCGTAAGCCGCTCTCCCTTGCTGCCGATCGTGGCCGCGGCGATGGGGAAGACGTTCACCACTGCGCCGCGGTCCGGATGCAGCATCCAGGCCGTGATTTCGGCCGAGTCATTCACCGGCGAGGTGTTGGGCATGGCGCAGACGGACGTGAATCCCCCGGCTGCCGCTGCTGCCGTCCCGGTGGCAATGGTCTCTTTCTGCGACTGCCCGGGTTCACGCAGGTGGACGTGCAGATCAATGAAGCCCGGCGCGACGATCATTCCGCGGGCGTCCAGCGTTTCGTCAGCGCCGCCGCGGACTTTGTTTCGGGGCGCCACCTCGGCCACGCGGCCCTCGCGCAGCAGGACGTCCATTTCCCCATCGACGTTGGCCGCAGGGTCAACCACACGCCCGCCACGGATGAGCAGCGTTTCGGTTTTTTTACCCTTAACCAAGCGCCTCTCCTGTTCCTGACACCCGACACCTGAAACCTGGGCCTACTTCTTGCCCAGCACCGTCGCCAGCACGGCCATGCGCACGGCCACGCCGTTCTGTACCTGCTCTCGGATGACGGACTGCGGCCCATCGGCCACTTCGCTGGTGAGTTCCATGCCACGGATCATGGGGCCGGGATGCAGCACCAGGGCGTCGCGCCGCGCCAGCTTGAGCCGTTCCGCCGTGAGCTGGTACCCGGCCACGTAATCGGAAACTCGCACCTTCACTCCTGCGAGTCGCTCCTTCTGCACCCGCAGCATCAGGATCACATCGGCGCCGCGGATGGCATCGTCCAGGTGCCGGCTCAGACGCAGGCCCGGCACCAGAGTGGCGGCCACTTCGGGCGCCAGTTCCAGCGGCCCGCACAGCGTGATTTGCGCGCCAAAGCTTGCCAGCAGATGGATGTTCGAGCGCGCCACGCGGCTGTGGTAAATATCGCCCACCATGGCAACCCGCAGTCCGGAAAGCGACTTGCGATGCCGCAGGATGGTGTAGGCATCCAGCAGCGCCTGCGTAGGGTGCTCGTGCATTCCATCCCCGGCATTGATCACGGGGATGTCGAGGTGCTGGGCCAGCAGATGGGGCGCGCCCGACGCCGGATGCCGGATCACGATGGCGTCCGCCCCGGTCGCCCGCAGCGTGTAACCGGTGTCCACCAGCGATTCACCTTTTTCGATGCTCGACGATTTGGCATGGATGATGGTGGTGGCCGCGCCCAGCGCCTTAGCAGCAAACTCGAAGGAGACGCGCGTGCGCGTGGAAGCTTCGTAGAACAGCAGTGCCACCCGCCGGTTGCGCAGAATGGGGCGCGGCTTGTCCGGATTCATGCGCCGTGCCAGCCGCAGCAGCGCCTGGATCTCCTCCGGCGGCATGTGCTCGATGCCCAGCAAGGAGCGCGCGCGGCGATTGCGGGAGTTGTGGTTGGCCGTGCTCAAGCCGCAGGTCTCTCTACGACGACGACTTTGTCCTTGCCGTCGATCTCCGCCAGACTGACCTTCACTACCTGTTCGTCGGTGGTAGTGACCGTCCGCCCGACAAAAGCGGCCTCAATCGGCAGTTCGCGGTGCCCGCGATCGATCAGGGCGCACAACTGTACTCGCCGCGGGCGTCCGTGATCGAAGAGCGCGTCCAGCGCCGCGCGAGTAGTGCGTCCCGTGTAAAGCACGTCGTCCACCAGGATGATGTCCATGTCCGTCACTTCGAACCCGATGGCCTCTCTCTGGACAACAGGCTTCGGGCCTACGGTGGAAAGATCGTCGCGATAAAAAGAGATGTCCAACGTGCCGACGGGAACCCGAGTCTTCTCAATGCGCTGCAGAAACTTTGCCAGCCGTTGCGCCAACGGCACCCCGCGCCGCTTGACTCCCACCAGCCCCAGGTTGGACACGCCGTTGTTCTTCTCCACGATCTCGTGGGCCAGGCGCACCAGCGTGCGCTCGATCTCCGACGCCGACATCAGAAGCTGCTGCGGATTGCGTGCCCCTGCCGACCGCGAAGTGCTCTGTGGACTCATCCAGTTTTCTCCAGGAAGGGCTGCAACATATCTGGTGCAGTTCGGGCGAGAATCATACGCGGCGGCGGCAGTGTGCTGCAAGGGAAGGGGCGCTAGAACAGCCCGCAAGAGGGGCTGTGGGATCCTGCGGGGGATTTGCCGGGACTCCGTGTAAACACATAATTGGAAAGGACTTATGCTGATTCCGGACCCGTTCCCTCGCCTCTCTGCCCGAAAAGGGCCGCCCCGATTGCTCCTCCAGCAGTAGAAAAAACCAGGAAGGCAAGTAGGAACATCACCATCATCATGGTAATCAGCATGGCCGTCCCGCCAGGGGTCGCGAACCACTCTGCCACCCGCGACGCATTGGGATCGGGATTGTTGGCGACCGCCTGCTCCATGCCCTTGCGCATGGCTTCCCGCAATTCCTTTCCCTTGAACGCCAGCTTGCCAACAAAAATCAACGCGAAAGGGACAAATCCGGCTACACCCGTGGCCGCCCCCAGGCGGGCGCCCATGCCGCTGGTAACCGCCTGCCGAGTGCGCCAGCCGTACAGTGCAACGGCAGCGGCTCCGCCCGCAAGCGCCCACAGACAACACAAAACGCCGATCACAGGAAGGCTGGAAATGATTCCCATGCCAAAGCCGGCGAGCAGCATTCCGGGCATGGCCTGCGACCACCTGATGGAAGCCGGAGCCGGTGACGGCGCAGGGGTCGTGACTACGGCTGCTGACTCAGGCGTGCCGGGCGATACTGCTGTAGGCGCAGGAAGAGGTAGAGCCTCGCCGGTTGGGGCTTCTGCGGGAGGGGAAACTCGAATCTGCGGCGCTCCGCACTTGAAACAGAAGGCGGCGCCTTCGCTCACAAGGTTGCCGCATTGATGGCAGGTTCTTTCCACGGAGCGGCAACCTTATCGCACTCATCGCAGAGGCGCAAGGCGAGGTAGCCCGGCGGCCCTCGGCCGGGCGTTGAGCTATTTACATCTTTTCCCGCTCGCCTCGCAGGGTGATGAAGGCCATTCCGATCTTGCTGCCTTTACCGCGGGGCTCAACCCCCACGACCCGGAAGCGTTCTGCCGAACCTACCACCAGTTCCGTATGGTCGCTGGCGTCCTTGTCCTGCTTGCAGTCAATCTCTTTCACGCCATTCTTGTCGCGGAAGTCCACGTTGCCGTGACATTCCGTCACTTTGCCGTACCTTTCGAGATGGGGGCGATAGAAGGAAAGCACCTTCTGCGGCTCATCATCCGACTCGAACTCCGCGGCCACTACCTTCAGCCCGAACAGTGCCGTAGTGA
>JBOGLL010000128.1:0-3739 GCA_050746065.1 Terriglobales bacterium
TGAAGGCCATCCCGATCTTGCTGCCTTTACCGCGGGGCTCAACCCCCACCACCCGGAAGCGTTCTGCCGAACCTACCACCAGTTCCGTATGGTCGCCGGCGTCCTTGCCCTGCTTGCAATGGATTTCCTTCTCGCCATTCTTGTCGCGGAAGTCCACGTTGCCATGGCATTCCGTCACTTTGCCGTACTTCTCGAGATGGGGGCGATAGAAGGAAAGCACCTTCTGCGGCTCATCATCCGACTCGAACTCCGCGGCCACTACCTTCAGCCCGAACAGTGCCGTAGTGATGGAGACGTGTGCGCCCGATTCGTGTTTGTCTCGCGAACGCCGTGCGCCCGGATATTCGGGCAGGCCGATGTCCTTGACGTCCACGTCGTCATTCGAGCGGACCTTCAGCTCACCCACCGGTGTCGTGATCTCGACCTTCTTGTCCTTGCCCTCGGTCTTTTCTTCCACGCGCAGGCCGCAGCCTGTAGCCGCCACGATCAGCGCCAGGGCCAGCACCACCAGCGGCCCGCGCTGTGCCGTTCCGATATTCTTTAGGATTGCCACGCGACTCCTTCCGGACACCTGCCTCCGCTGTGTCCTTGCTGTGAAGTGACTCTTCGGGGAAAGGTTCCTTAGTGACCGAGGACTGGTGCGGGTCCGGCGGCGCGGGTTGTCGGCGCCGTCCTGACCGGGACTTCGATCCCTGACCCGCGCTGTGCAATGTTGGGCACCGTGACCGGCATCTTCCCGCGGATGGGCATTTCCCCGAACAGCGCCTTCACCGCGCTCATCTCCGATACCGGCATTCCGGAGAAGGTGCACAGGTAGTTTTCCACCTGGGGAAAATCACCTGCCAGATACGGACTCCCCAGCGCCACCACCACCGTCTTGCTGCGCGCCCGTTCCAGCAGGCCGCGTAGCAGCGCGGCATGGGCGTCCGGGATTCCCGCCATCTTCGCCTGCGTTCCGCGCACCCGCTTCCCGGCAGTCGGCGTTACGTACACCGCAGCCACCACGGCCTGCGCCCGGTCCACTGCCTGATACACACGCTCGCTCATGGCATGCGCCGTGGCGACGTCCACAAACACCGTCTCCACGCCGCCGGGCACGCGCCGCCGCAACTCACGGTCGAGCAAGCGTCCATATTCGGAGCGCAGGTCGTCGGTAAAAATCACCGCGGTCAGCCGTCGGGGCTTCTCCTCTTCCGGGACATACGCAGGGCCTGCGACTGGGGTTCCATTGGCGACCCCATTGGCGGCCGGAGTTTCCGGCGCCGCGGGCCTGGCCGGGGCCGCTGGCGGAGGCAAGGGAAGCACGTGTCCATTCTCCCGCACCAGGGTGACGGCTTCGTCGGCCACCTGCTGGGCCAGGGCCAGGTTCTCGGGCCGTGCGATCAACCGCGACAACGACGGAATGTCCACCAGATGGGCTTTGTCCAATCCCACGGACGCCTTCAGCTTCAGGATCTTGAGCACGCTGGCGTCAATCTGCTCCGTCGGGACCTCCCCACTGCGCACTGCCTCGAGCATCGCGTTGTAAGACGCCTCGACGTCCGTGGGCAACAGCACCATGTCGTTGCCCGCTTTTACAGCATCCACCGCCGCCCGTCCCGCCATGCCCGCCGATGCCGGATAGAGCCGCGTGAGCGCCGCCATATCCATGGCGTCCGGCACCACCAGGCCCTCGAATTTCATCTGCTGCTTCAGCAGCCCGGTGATCACCACTCGCGAGGTCGACGCGATGGCCCGCGGATCAGGATCCAGCGCGGGGACGTTCATGTGCCCCACCATCACTGTATCCACCCCCGCCTCGAACGTGCTGCGAAAGGCGCGCAGCTCCACCGACTCCAGCCGCGCGCGGTCGCCCGTTACTTTGGCGGCCTCCACGTGCGAATCCGTGGACGTATCGCCATGTCCGGGGAAATGCTTGGCCGTAGTCAACAGACCGTACTGCCGCGAAGTCCGGATGTACGCCGCCGCCAGCGCTCCTGCCTGCTGTGGATCCTCGCTGAAGGCGCGCGTGTTGATGATGGGATTCACCGGATTCGAATTCACATCGGCCACGGGAAAGAAATTCCAGCTCACCCCGATGGCGCGTGCCTCCTGCGCCACCACTCGTGCGAAGGCTTCCACGTACTCCGTCTTGCCGGCCGCGGCGAACGCCATGGCGTGCGGGAATCCGGTGGTGCCGTCGAAACGCATGGCCAGTCCGCGCTCGAAGTCGGCAGCAAAGATCAGCGGCAGCTCCGACTCCCGCTGCAACTGGTTGGTGAACATGGCCGCCTCATAGGGCTGGTTGCGGTACACCGTGCCGTTTTCTGCGCGCACCGTCAGCAGGAACCCGCCCAGGTGATAGCGGTGCACGGCGTCGCGCAGCGCGATGTATTCGGGGCTTTCCAGGTTCAGAAACTGGGCGGGGGCCTTGAGCATGAACATCTGGCCCACTTTCTCCTCGAGCGACATCTTCTTCAGCGTGCGCTCCGCCCACTTTTCGCCGCCGCGCGTCAGCTTCACGGCTTCGGGACGCTGGTATTTGTCGCGCGCAGAAAGGGTGGGAACCAGCAGTACCAGCAACAGCACGACGAGGCGTCGCACCATGCCCCGACAATAGCACGGAGTGCCAAGTTCGCCGGATAGCAAGACTGGTGCGTGCGTCGTATCTGGAGCCGCTGCGAAATCCTTCGTGTTGCCTTGGTGTCCTGCGTGGTTCGCTTTTCCTCCTTGCTCCCTCCCTCCTCCTGCCTCCTAAAAATAATCCGCAACCTCGCTTGACATCCTGCGTCCAATATGTGACCATATGGTCACATATGACAGAGGCCGCAACCAGGCCGAGGTTCAAGACCAGACCCGACGGACTCACCCCCGTCTGGAAGGCGCTCTCCGACCCCAGCCGCCGCCGCATCCTCGACCTGCTGCGCCGCAGTCCCCGCACCACCGGGGAGCTGGCGGGCCGGTTCCGTACCACGCGGTTCGCGGTGATGAAGCACCTGGGGGTTTTGGAGCGGGCCCGGCTGGTCACGGTGCGTCGTCGCGGACGCGAGCGTTGGAACCACCTGAACGCCGTGCCCCTGCAGCAGATTTACGAGCGCTGGATCAGTCCCTACGAGGCCGAGTGGGCCGCGTCCTTGTTGCGGCTGAAGCGCAGCGCCGAACTCACCCAACTCACACAAGGAGAAGACGTCATGAGCACCGCCGCAAAGAAAGTAGCCAGCATCCAGCCCAGCGCCGCACCTGCGCTGAACTCCATCCACATCGAACAGGAAGTGCGCATCGAGGCCCCGCCCAGCCGGGTCTTCGAGGCCCTCACCCGGGACGTTTCCGCCTGGTGGGGCGCGCCCTACCTGCTCAACCAGCAGGCCACCGACATCGTGCTCGAAGCGCGCGTCGGCGGCCGCATGTATGAAGTTTGGGGTCAGAGCAAAGACAAGCAGGAAGAGGAAGGCGCGCTCTGGGCCGTGGTCACCGCCATCGAGCGCAACAAACAGCTCACGCTCTCTGGACCGATGGGCATGAGCGGCGCCGTGAGCGGCCTCATCACCTATGCGCTCGAGCCCGCGGGCAAAAACGCTACCACGCTCAAGCTATCGCACCGGGTGATCGGCGAGGTCACAGAGGAAGCACGCCAGAACTACTCATTCGGCTGGAATGACCTGTTGGGCGCGCGCCTGAAGCAGTTCGTTGAAACCGGCAAACGCGCTGGGCTGAAAACGTGATGGGCCATCTTCAAGGAGGCCTGTGCGGCGCCGGGTCC
>JBOGLL010000129.1:0-4872 GCA_050746065.1 Terriglobales bacterium
GGCTCGTCCATCAGCAGCACGCAGGGCTCAGTAACCAGTGCGCGCGCCACGGCCACACGCTGGCGCTCTCCGCCGGAAATGGCATCGGGCCGGCGCTTCGCGAGATGGGCGATGCGAAACGATTCCAGCACCGCGGAGGTGCGGGGGCGGCGCTCAGTCGCATCGAGCCCGGCGATTCCGTAGCGAATATTTTCTTCAACCGTCAGATGAGGAAACAGCGCCAAGTCCTGAAAGACATAACCAACGCCGCGCTCCGCAACCGGGGTGCTGCTGCCGGCGGAAGAGTCGAAGAACACGCGGCCGCCAATGGCGATGCGGCCTTCGTCCGGTGTGGTGAGTCCGGCAACCGCGTCGAGCACGCTGGTCTTGCCTGCTCCGGATGGTCCGAAGAGAATCGTGATCCCCGGTGGCGCAGAGAAATCAACCTCGAGTACGAAACCGGGCGCGACCGCCGAGCCGAAGCGTTTGCGGGCGCGAACTTCGAGTGCGCCTACCTCGCCGGCCATACGCTCCACATCCTGCGGTTCAAGGCGTAGACCAGTGACAGCACGACGAACGACACCACCAGCAACAGCAGCGCGGTCTGGTTGGCGCCGGCGTAGTTCAGGGCCTGCACTTCGTCGTAGATGTCGATGGAAACCGTGCGCGTAACGCCGGGAAGATTACCGCCCACCATCAGCACCACTCCGAATTCACCCAGCGTGTGCGCGAAGCTGAGCACGAATCCGGTGACGATCCCGCCCACAGAGAGCGGCATCACGACGCGGCGGAACGTCCGCCAGCGCGACGCGCCCAGCGTGGCCGATGCGGCGAGCAGTTTCGCATCCACCGAGGCGAATGCCGACGCGATGGGCTGCACGGCAAAGGGCAGGCTGTAGAGCACCGACGCCACCACCAGTCCTTCGAAGGTAAACGCGAGTCCATGTCCTGTGACAGATTCGTACCATCGTCCCAATGGACTGCGCGGACCGAGCGCCACCAGCACGTAGAATCCGAGCACGGTAGGCGGAAGCACCAACGGCAGCGCGACCACGGCCTCCACCAGGAATTTCCACCGCCAGCGCGAGAACGCGATCCAGTACGCGATGGGAGTTCCGATGAGCAGCAGCAGCGCGGAAACTACCGCCGCCAGTTTCGCCGTGAGCGCGATGGCTTCCCAGTTCATGGCTTCGCCTCCGGTAGCTGGAATCCATAACGTTTCAGGATGGCCTGCCCTTCCGGACCGCGCAGATATTCGAGTAGAGCGCGCGCGGCCTTCGGGCTGCGTGCGGTGCGCAGAATCACCGCCGCCTGTTCGAGTTTCGGATGCGCCTCTTCCGGGATGAGCCACTGCTCGCCCTTCTCCTTCATCTGTGGGGCCGAGGCCAGCGAAAGCGCGATGATGCCGGCCTGGGCGTTGCCCGACTCGACGAACTGCGCGGCCTGAGACGCGTTCTCCCCGAACACCAGCCGCGATTCCACCTGCTCGTAGATCCCGAAGTGCTTCAGCGCAGCTACCGCGGCGCGGCCGTAGGGTGCGTGCCGGGGATTGGCGATGGCGATCTTGCGGACCGAAGGATGCAACAGCACGTGCATCCCGTCCTTGGCGAGTTCCAGCGAACCGCGGGGCGCCCAGATCACGATTCGCCCGACGGCGTAGACATAGAGCGAGCCCGGCTGTGTGAGTCCTTCCGCCTCCAGCGTCCGCGGATACTCCGCGTCGGCAGAGAAGAAGACGTCGAAGGGCGCGCCACTGCGGATCTGAGTGAAAAAGTTCCCGGACGAGCCCGTAGACACCCGCAGCGTGTGCCCGGTCTGCTTCTCGAATCCGGCGGCGACTTCCTTGAACGCGAAGCTTAGGTCGGAGGCGGCGGCCACCGTGACCTCGTCGGCAGCCGCCACTACCGGCAAACAAAGCAGAAGAAGGACGAGCCTGATGGAGTACATGGGTATAGGCGATTCCCGGATTCGGCGCTAAACACGGACGATCATGACCTCGGTGGACTTGATGAGCGCCGCCGCGGTGTCACCCTTCTTCAGACCCATCTCGCGCACTGCGTCGGCGGTTATGATGGAAGTGATCTGCTGCCCGCCGATAGAGAGTCGCACTTGCGCCAGCAAACCGCTCACCTTCACTTCCAGCACCCTGCCCACAAGCTGGTTGCGCCCGCTGATGCGGCGGAAACTACGCCGCAGGCCGGGTCCGGACTTCTCTCCGGCACGATGCAGGTAGCGGTCGAGTTCCGACTGCGGCACCCGGTGATGCCCGCCCGCAGTCTTCACTGTGCGCAGCTTGCGCTTGTAGATCCACTGCTTGAGCGTGGGATAGCTGATGCCCAGCATGCGGGCAGCGTCGCGCGGGCCTACTAGGTCGGAGGTTGCCATGTCGAGTACACACTATAATCTGTATGCAATCGATATTTCAATACGACTTAGTACATTATGGAAGCCACCTGACACCTGGGTTGTCCAATGACTCGCTACCACCCAGCGCCGGACGAGCGACCCTCACGGAGGGTGATCCCACGCAACTTTCCCCTGCCCGGAGGGTTTAACCTTAATGTATGGGTGTCAGTCTCAAGGTAGAATCAAGACCCGCTGTTGCGCCGACGAAAGGGGCACGCGCCTTGAAGCTGCTGCGCAACAAATGGTTCCTGGTGGTGGCTGCGCTGGCGGCAATCGCCGTCTTCGCCGCCTTCCGTCTGGGCCGCAAGAGCTCGGCCGAATACTTCACGGCCCGCGTCGAGCGCGGCGACATCCGTGAACTTGTGGAGGCTACGGGCACCATCAACGCCGTCACCACCGTGCAGGTGGGATCGCAGGTCTCCGGCACCGTAGCCAGCCTGAACGCCGATTTCAACTCCCGCGTGAAAAAGGGCCAGGTGATCGCCCAGATCGAGCCTTCCATCTTCCAGGGCGTGCTCCTGCAGGCCCAGGCCGACTGGGAAAACGCCCGCGCCAACCTGGCAGCAGCCCGGGCCAACCTGGAACGCAGCAAGGCTGCTGCTGTACAAGCGCGCGCCGAGTATGGGCGCACGCAGCAGTTGGCCAAGGAAGGCGTGATGAGCCAGCAGCAACTGGAGATCGCGCGCGCCAATTCGGAGTCCGCGGACGCCGCGGTTTCCGCGTCCCAGGCACAGGTGACGCAAGCCGCCGCGCAGGTGAGCCAGCGTGCGGCCGCCGTCAAGGTCGCACAGACCAACCTCGGCCACACCACCATTGAAGCGCCCGTGGACGGAGTCGTAGTGAGCCGCAACGTGGACGTAGGCCAGACCGTGGCCGCGTCCTTACAGGCGCCCACGCTGTTCACCATCGCCCAGGACCTGACGAAAATGCAGGTCTATGCCAAGACCGACGAGTCCGACGTGGGCCAGATCCAGGTCGGCCAGCGCGCCACCTTCAAGGTAGACGCCTTCCCGCGCGACAGCTTCGAGGGCCGCGTGGTCCAGGTCCGCATGAACGCTACCGTGGTGCAGAACGTGGTCACCTACGACACGGTGATCGAGTTCAGCAATCCCGATATGAAGCTGTTCCCCGGCATGACCGCGTATGTGACCATTCCGGTGGCCAGCGTGAGCAACGTGCTCAAGGTGCCGAACGGCGCGTTGCGCTTCAAGCCGGACATGAAGCCCGAGGAGGTCCGCGCACTGCTCTCGCGCTACGGCATCGAGGAAAGCGGCGGCGAAGGCCGCCGCGGACGCCGTGCACAGCAGGATCGGAGTCAGCAAGCCGCACGACCGCCCCAAGAGGGCGACCAGCCGGGTGGCGGAGGAGCGGCCGAAGGACCAGCCGAGCCGCGTCCGGACGTGGTCACCGTGTGGAAGCTGCGTCCGGATAAGAGCATCGAGCCGGTGAAGCTGCGCGTGGGCATCACCGACCGTACGGTGACCCAACTGGTCGAAGTGCTCAAGGGAGAACTGAAGGAAGGCGAGCAGCTCGTCACTGGAGCCGCCCGCGCATCGGCGGCGCCACGTTCGCCTATGCAGAGTGGCGGCGGGCAGCGCAGGTAGGCTCGGTTTCCTCAGGGGCTAAAGCCCGGGTTTCATTGACGCCTCGAACGGCACGGCTGAAGCCGTGCCCCTCCGAGGAATGTTCGAACCAGAGTCAGATTGTGGCAGCGACCATCCAACTCGATCCAGGACTCGAAGCCGTCGCCCTTAAGGATCCGCTGCTGCGTATCGAAGACGTCCACAAGTATTACGACCTGGGCGAAACCCGGGTGCACGCTCTGCGCGGCGTGAGCCTGGAGGTGGCCCGCGGCGAGTTTGTCGCCGTGATGGGCGCGAGCGGCAGTGGCAAGTCCACCTTCATGAACATCCTGGGCTGCCTGGACAAGCCTTCCAGCGGCCGTTACGTGCTCGAAGGCCACGACGTATCCGGCTTCGACAAGAAGGCGCTGGCCGCCATCCGCAATCGCAAGATCGGCTTTGTGTTTCAGGGATTCAACTTGCTGTCGCGCACCACGGCGCTGGAGAACGTGGAACTGCCTACGCTCTACGCTCGCATTTCCAAACAGGTAGGCGAACAGCGGGCGCTGGAGGCGCTGTCCATGGTGGGCCTGGCCGACCGTGCGCATCACTTCCCTTCCCAGCTCTCCGGCGGACAACAGCAGCGCGTGGCCGTGGCCCGGGCCCTGGTGAATCACCCGTCTCTCTTGCTGGCAGACGAGCCCACCGGCAACCTCGACAGCCGCACCGCGGTCGAGATCATGGACATTCTTCAGCGGCTGAACGAGGAGCGCGGTCTCACCATCGTGCTGGTGACGCACGAGCACGACATTGCCCAGTTCGCCAGACGGGAAGTGATCTTTCGCGACGGCAAGATCCGCCGCGACGAAGAGAGTCCCGATCCGCCGCGGGCGGCGGAAGTGCTGAGGCTGATGCCCACGCTGGA
>JBOGLL010000130.1:0-4267 GCA_050746065.1 Terriglobales bacterium
GGCGCGACCACGGTGGCGCGTCCGGCCAGCACTTTGTCCACCACGGCCAGCACATCGCGGGGAGAGCGGTAGCGTTACAAGGGATGAGCCTGTGGATTGGAGGGAACACGGGTAAGTGTAAATGCACGGTTAAATCGCGGTCAACGCAGGATGCGCGAGCGTACTGCAACATTTTCGGTGCAACGCGGTGGAAAACGCAGCGGTTGTGTGGAAGACGGCCTGGCCACAGGAGGCACAAAGGTACGGAGGAACGCGACCAGGACGAAATAGCGGGTGGGTGCTACTTAACAGGAACCGTCGCGGCCTGGGCGGTGCGGGGCGAAGCCGCCGGCTGGGCGGCGGTGGTGGTCATCCAGGAACGGATGTCCGGCAATGCGTCGCGGGTGGCGTCCTCGCCGCGGCGGACCAGTTCGGCGGCGCGCTGGAAATCGTCGAAAGCAAAGCCGCGGACGTCGGGCTCGAGGATGACGTCGGCGGCGGACTTCCACTCCTCGCACATCCTGGTCTGGGCGATGGAAAAGCACTGCCCGATGATTTCCAGCACGTGCCGCGGGCCGTTCTTGCCTACCCACGAAGCCTTCAGGTGGGAAGCGATCACGCGCTCGGCGCCCATCTGGCGCAGCGTCGGCGTGGGCACGGAGTAGGACAGCAGGCCGTCCACCATCAGGCGTCCGTTCACCTCCACCGGCAGGAAAATCCCCGGGTATGCGCAACTGGCGCGGATCGCGGGAATGAGCGGGCCGGAGCGGAACACCACCGGCTCGCCGCTAACGAAGTCGGTAGCCACGACGGCAAAGGGCATCTTAAGCTCTTCGAAAGTCTTCACCTTCAGAACCTTGTCGAAGAAGGGAATCATGCGGTCGTTGGAAGCCAGGCCGTTGCGGGAAAGGGTCCAACGGGCAAAATCCTTGAAGCGCACCAGGGCGGCGATCTTTTCCATCTCGCGCACGGAAATGCCGCTGGCATAGATGGCGCCCATGATGGCGCCCACACTGGTCCCGGCCAGATAGCGCAGGGGGACGTTTTCTTCCTCGAGGACTTTGAAGACGCCGATGTGGGCCACGCCGCGGGCGAAGCCTCCGCCCAGCGCCAACCCTATGGCGGGTACGCGTGGTTCGGTGGCAGCAGGAAGAACAGGCTGGGTGAGGGCGCGCCCGAAGGCACGCAACGCGCTACCGATTTTGCGCAGTTCTCGCTTCACTGCCGTCTTCACCCCGTCCGGTTCTGCCGCGGGGACCTCACACTTCATGAGATGCGGCTTCTTTTCCTCTTGATGCAGCATAGCGCGGTCCTATAACAACACAAGATTACCGAGGTAACGAAATGAGTAACGGACGTGGTGCCTGGGTGTCCGCGTTTGTCGTTACCCTCGGTTTCCCGCCGGGCTTGGCATCGGCAGCTGGGCTGATTGTAACAAAAAACATTGACTGAATGAATGTTCATTCAGTAATATCCTGAGAGCTGCGACGGTCGGGCGGCATTTCCAAGACCTCAGCTGGCGCTGCTGATTCGGGCGGAATGCATAGATTCCTCGCTGCGCTCGGAATGACAACTCCCGAAGAGTGGCGAACTGGATCAGGTCGAATCGGCAGAACGCAACAGGCGCTGGGGGCTGGTAAGATGACCCCGCACTTTCCTGCCAGCGGCGATTCCGCCACAGCACGATAGACGGTCTGAAATGGCGAAGCCCATCAGCAAAGTCGTGGTCCTGGGGGCGGGCACCATGGGAGCGCGCATCGCCGCTCACCTGGCTAACGCCGGGATTCCCTGTTCCCTGCTCGATCTTGTTCCCGCCGATGCACCTGCGGGATCGCCTCGGGAGGCACGCAACCGCATTGCCGCGGCTGGCCTCGAGGCGGCGGTGAAGTCCAAGCCTGCCGCGTTCTTCGAGCCTTCTCTCGCCCGCCTGGTGACGGTAGGAAATTTCGAGGATGACCTGGGACGCGTGGCAGCGGCGGATTGGGTGATCGAAGCCGTTACCGAAGACCTCGCCATCAAGCGCACGCTGCTGAAGAAAGTGGAAGCGCTGCGGCGGCCGGGGACCATCGTCACTACCAACACCAGCGGGCTACCGGTGGCCAAGATCGCCGAGGGCTTCAGTGACGACTTCCGCCGCCACTGGTTCGGGACGCACTTCTTCAATCCGCCGCGCTACATGCGGCTGCTGGAGATCATCGCAACTCCCGAGTCTGACCCTGCTGCCGTCGAGGCCGTCTCGCATTTTGCCGATGTGGCGCTGGGCAAAGGCATCGTGCCGGCAAAGGACACGCCCAACTTTATCGCCAACCGCATCGGGACCTTCTCTGTGCTGAACGTGATGCGTCTGATGCAGGAGCTGGACTTCTCTATCGAAGACGTGGACGCGCTCACTGGCACGGCGGTGGGCTGGCCCCGTTCGGCCACCTTCCGCACGATTGATCTGGTGGGCCTCGACATCATGGGGCACGTGGTCCGCAACCTCACCGCCAACGTGAAGGACGAACGTTCGGAACTCCAGTTGCCGGATTTTTTCCAGAGGATGCTCGAGCGCAAATGGCTGGGCGACAAGACGCGCGGCGGCTTCTACAAGAGGGAAAAAGGCCCGGACGGAGAAACGCGGCTCGGTCTGGACTGGAAGACGCTGGAGTACCGTCCGCAGCAGAAAGCGAAGTTCGCACAACTGGAGATGGCGAAGAACATCGAGAGTCTGCCCGAGCGCCTGCGCATGCTGCTGGGCGGAGATACGCAAAAAGACAAAGCCGCGCGCTTCCTCTGGACCGCTCTTTCTGAGTTGTGGACATATTCCGCGAACCGTATCGGGGAGATTGCCGACTCTGTCGTTGAAATCGATCGTGCCATGCGGATGGGCTTCAACTGGGAGCTGGGGCCTTTCGAGATGTGGGATGCCGCCGGTGTTGCTGCAACCGTCGAACGCCTGGAGAAGGAAGGGCGTCCGGTGGCGGAGAACGCGAAACGCCTCCTGGCCGCAGGCCGCACCTCCTGGTACGAGGACGCACCGAAGGCCGCTTCCGGACGCGCCTACTTCCACGTCTCCTCCGGTACTGTGCGAGAAGTCGCTGTGCCTGTGGGCGTTCGGTCGGTGGAAGTCGCCAAGAAATCGCACGGCGTCGTACAGAAGAACGCCGGCGCGTCGCTGGTGGACCTGGGCGATGGCGTGGGTTGCATCGAGTTCCACAGCAAGATGAACGCGCTGGGCGGCGACATCGTGAGCCTGATCACGCAGACGCTCAAGCCCGGCGGTCCGGGCGACGCTTTTGAGGCCTTCGTCATCACCAACGACGCGCAGAATTTCTCCGTGGGCGCAAACATCATGCTTCTGCTCATGGCTGTACAGGAGGGCGAATGGGACGACGTGGACCTGGCCATCCGCCAGTTTCAGGGCATGACTCAGGCCATCAAGTTTTCGCCCAAGCCGGTTGTTGTCGCGCCCTTCGGCCTCACTCTGGGCGGTGGCTGCGAGGTTTCCCTGCACGGGGCTGTGCGCCAGCCGCACGCGGAGCTGTACATGGGCCTGGTGGAAGTAGGTGTCGGCCTGCTGCCGGGCGCCGGCGGTTGCAAGGAAATGCTGCTGCGAGCGCTGGACAGCGCGACGTCGATCCGTCCCGAGGGGCGGGGCGAGTCGGTGGAACTGATGGAAGCCATGAAGCGGACGTTCGAAACCATCGCCATGGCCAAGGTCGCGACCTCGGCGGCGGAAGCGCTCGGCCTCGGCTTCCTTTCCAAGTCAGACTGCGTCACCATGAATCGAGAGCGGGTGCTGTCCGACGCGAAAGAGCGCGCGCTGGATCTCCATCGTTCGGGTTATGCCGCGCCGGTGATGCGCACGGGCATTCCCGCACCGGGTGAGAACATCCTGGCGACGCTGAAGCTGGGCGTACATCTAATGCTGCAGGGAGAATTCATCAGCGACCACGAAGTGAAGATCGGGAACAAGGTGGCGGAAGTGCTCTGCGGCGGCAATGTAACGCCGGGCACGCTGGTGAGCGAGCAATACATTTTGGACCTGGAGCGCGAGGGCTTCAAGTCGCTCTGTGGGGAAAAGAAGACGCAGGAGCGGATTCAGCACACGTTGAAGACGGGAAAGACGCTGAGGAATTAGCTGTCATGCTGAGCGAAGCGAAGCATCCCTATGGCCAACGAGGATCTATGGTACAGGGATTCCTCGCTTCGCTCGGAATCACAGGGAGTGTGCATCATGCGTGAAGTCGTAATCGCTTCCTCCGTCCGCACGGCGGTCGGGAAAGCATTCAAGGGCACGCTGCGTGCC
>JBOGLL010000131.1:0-4590 GCA_050746065.1 Terriglobales bacterium
ACCCGCACGCAGTTGCTGATGGACGACTTCGCCACTGCGTTTGCAGATGCCGATTCCGTGTTCGTGCTCGACATCTACGCGGCCAGTGAAGCGCCCATCGCCGGAGTGAGCGGGGAAGTTCTGGCGCGACACATCAGCGAGCACGGCGGGCGTCGGGCCACGTATGTGGCGTCTTTCGCCGAGGCTGCCGCAACCGCCGCTGATGCCGCTCGCGAAGGCGACATGATCCTCACCCTGGGCGCGGGCAACGTGCATCAGGTGGGGCCTCTTGTCCTGGAAAGGCTGTCCACACGCGAAACCAGTGCCGTGCCTGCGGCTGCCCCGGAGGCGTAGCCGGTATTCCATCCCAGATCCGCAAGATTTTGATAACCAAACTCATCCCACCTGCGTCTATTACTGTGACGAAAAAAAGGAACCAGGCGCAGGGCCTGAGCGTAGAGCAATCCTGAGGGGCTGGCCGGTTGAGAGGTAAGTGGTATGGGAATACGAGCTCTAGGACTGATAGCAGGATTCGTGGTCGCACTGGTGACCTTCCAGCCGGCGAGCAACGGGGACAGCGCGTCCATCACGGCGCCCGCGGCATCCGCACAGGCTTCCAGCAGGGCCTGGTCAATGAATGATCCGCACCTGCTGTTCGTTTTTTCGCAGATGGAGATGGCACTGGGCGGACGTGAACTCCGCCGTCGAACTGGCGGACCGCGCCGCCTCGCTGGGCCGCGACAAGAAAGAAACGGTTGCGCCCCAGCCCCGGGCGATTGACGAGGACTGCCCGCTCTCCAAGCAAACCAACGGGCGAAGCTAGCCCGTTTGGGTGGGCGCAGGCGGCCGGCCTGCGCCCCCGGAATGCAAGCCAGGTACCGAAACCCGTCTTCACGGCTTCGACTGTTCCTTCTTAGTCAACACTCTTGGAAATTTCCACAAATTTCCCGCTGCACAATTCTGCAGAATGCAGTTATAGTGAACGGTACGGCGATTTCTCTGTTGACCAGCTCGAACTGGTAAATGTCGAGAGACGACGCATACTCCACGCGGGAGGGGAAACTCCCCGCCCCGACGCGCGGTGGTAAGGCGCGGGCCGTGTCTTTTGAGCCCGACGACGAAGACTTGCCACGCGCCCTGGACCTGGAACCGGAAGAGGAATCGCCCTTCCTGCGCGCCCAGAAGCGCGTACCCGTCCGTCGCGGGGCGCTGCCCCGCAAAACCGCCCATCTCCTGAAGAAGATTGTGCTGGCCTTCGTGCTGCTGGGAGTGGTGTGCTGGGCGGGCGCCATGGTCTATGCCTACGGCAGGTCTTCGTGGCGCTTCCGCCTCGACTCGCGCGACAACATCCAGATCGAGGGCATGGAAAACGTTTTGCCCGAGCTTGTGGCGGAAGTGTTTCGTGCCGACGTGGGACGTAACCTCTTCCAGACCTCCCTCGAGGAGCGGCGAAAAGCGCTGGAACAGATTCCCTGGATCGAGTCGGCGGCAGTGATGCGCCTTCTCCCAGACCGGTTGCAGGTGAGCCTGCGTGAGCGCAAGCCCGTGGCCTTCGTGCAAATCGGCTCGCGGGTTTCCCTGATCGACCCCAATGGCGTGGTGATGGAGATGCCCAGCAGCCGCCAGAAGCAGTACTCGTTTCCCGTGGTGGTGGGCATGGGAGAGAGCGAGCCGCGCTCCACGCGGGCTGCGCGCATGAAAATCTACTCTGCGCTGGTCGGAGCATTGGATGCCGAGGGCGGGCGCTATTCGGAAGACCTGAGCGAAGTGGATCTTTCCGATCCCGAGGACGTGAAGATTACCGTGGCCGATCCCGCAGGCGCCGTGCTGGTGCACCTGGGTTCGTCGCACTTCCTCGAGCGTTACAAGGTCTACCTGGCGCACGTAGGGGAATGGCGGCAGCAGTTCCAGCGGCTGGACTCGGTGGACCTGCGCTATGAGCGGCAGATCATCGTGAACCCGGATCCGCGGCGGATGCAGAGCGCAGCTCCGCCCGCGCCCAAGCCAGCGGCGACGTCGGCCAGCAAGACGGTCGCGAAACGCACGTCAACGAAAGCCAAGCCGGCAAGGAAAAAACGCTAGGCCCGAATGTCGAAACCGCAACCGAACCTGTTGACCGCAATCGATCTGGGCAGCGCCAAAACCTGCGCGCTGGTCACTGAGGTTACTGACGTAGGGCTGCGCTACCGCGGGCATGGCATCACCGAGTCGCGCGGCTCGCGCCGCGGCGCCATCGTGGACCTGGAGAAGGCCGTGGCCAGTATCCAGCGTGCCGTGGATCTGGCGGAAATAGCCGTTCTGGCACCCATCGAGCGCGCGGTGGTGGGTGTGGCCGGGTCGCACATCCGTGGAGTGAGCAGCCGGGGCGGTTTGAGCCTGGCGGTGCGGTCGCGCGAGATCACGCGCGACGACATCCGCCACGCCGTGGAGCGCGCCCGCTCCGTCACCCTGCCTGCCGACCGTGAAGTCCTGCACCTGCTGCCGCAGGAATTCCTGGTGGACGAGCAGAACAGCATCCGCGATCCCGCGGGCATGCTGGGATCCAAGCTGGAAGTGAAGGTGCACATGGTCACGGCGGCTTCGACGGCGACGCAGAACGTGGTGAGCGCGATGAACCGCGCCGGCATCCACGTGGACGACACTGTGTTCGAAGCGCTGGCCTCGGCCGATGCCAGCCTGCGGACCGACGAACGGGAGTTGGGCGTGTGCCTGGCCGACATCGGGGCCGGGTCCACCGACGTGGTTGTGTTCCACGAAGGCGGAGTAGCGCATACCGCCGCCGTGCCCATCGGCGGCGACCACTTCACCAACGACGTGGCCGTGGGCCTGCGCACGCCCCTGGCCGACGCGGAAATGATTAAGCGCAACTTCGGCCGCGCCGTGGTGGCGCGCGTCCCGGAAGGCAACGAGATCGAAGTGCCGGCGGTGGGCGACCGCCCGCCACGTCTGATGCCGCAACGTTCGTTGGCGGACATCCTCGAGCCGCGGGCGCAGGAATTGTTTGAGATGCTGCGCGACAACCTGTCGCACGCCGGCGTCTTAGAGCTGTGCCCCGCAGGCATCGTGCTCACTGGCGGCGGGGCGCGCTTGGGCCAGATGGCGGAGGCGGCGGAAGCCGTGCTCAAGCGGCCGGCACGCGTGGCCCTGCCCACGGCCATTGCCGGCATGCCGGCCTTGCTGGCAGAACCCGAATTCGCCACGGTCATCGGACTGGTTTTTTACGGACACAGGGCGCGCGCCGCCCGCAGCAACCATCCCCAGGGACTGGGCGCGCGACTGAAGGCGTTGTTGGGCAGGAACGGGAACGGCAAGAACTAGTTGCGAGTACTGAGTACCGAGTTGCGAGTTCCATCGAAAAGGGGCGTAGGAAGCGAAGGCTAACAGCCAAAGGCTAAGAGCAAACACATGGAGCGCACATGAGCGAAGGGACAAAGAAGGACGATATCCGCATCCGGTTCCAGGAAGATCCGCAGCGCAGCGCGCGCATCAAGGTGATCGGTGTGGGCGGGGGCGGCGGCAACGCCGTTAATCGCATGATCAGCGCCAAGATGGAGGGCGTGGAGTTCGTGGTGGCGAACACCGACCTGCAGGCGCTGCAGCTTTCGCACGCGCCGGTGAAGATCCAACTCGGCGTGAAGCTCACCAACGGACTGGGGGCGGGCGCGAATCCCGAAGTGGGGCGCAAGGCCGCGCTGGAAGACACGGACAAGATCATCGAAGCGCTCGAGGGTGCGGACATGGTGTTCGTCACCACCGGCCTGGGCGGCGGCACCGGTACGGGCGCGGCCCCCATCATCGCCTCGCTGGCGTCGGAGATGGGCGCACTCACCGTGGCCGTGGTCACCAAGCCGTTCGCCTTTGAGGGCAAGCGTCGCCGCCAGCAGGCGGAGCGCGGTTTGTCCGAGCTGGTGGATTCCGTGGACACGGTGATTGTGATTCCCAACGAGAAGCTGCTGGCCGTGGCCCAGGACGCCGGCTTCTTCGAATCGTTCCGCATCGCGGATGACATCCTGCGCCAGGGCGTGCAGGGGATTTCCGACATCATCACCATCCCCGGCATCATCAACCGGGACTTTGCCGACGTGAAGACCATCATGGCGGGCATGGGCTACTCGGTGATGGGCACAGCCAGCGCATCCGGGAATCGGCGGGCAACCCAGGCGGCGCAGCGCGCCATCGCTTCGCCGCTGCTCGAAGAAGGCGCCATTGACGGGGCGCGCGGCATCCTGATCAACGTGACGGGATCCAGCTCGCTGAAGCTGGCGGAGGTGAACGAGGCCTCCACCATCATCCAGACCGCGGCTCACGAAGACGCCAACATCATCTTCGGCGCGGTGCTCGACGAGAAGATGAAGGACGAGGTGAAGATCACCGTCATCGCGACTGGGTTCAAGTACACGGCCAAGCGCGACGGAATGGTATCGGCAGCCGCGGCGGCTATTTCGACGGCGCGGACGACCGCGGCCTACGTGCCCGCGGCCACGGCCGCTGGAGTGCGCGCGGGAACCGTCGTACAACGGGGCAACGGCGGTTTGCCGGCACGGGAGACCCCGGCACTCGATGCGGTGCGCGATTCGGTGAAAGACGCCGTGGAGCACGATGACCTGGACG
>JBOGLL010000132.1:0-13693 GCA_050746065.1 Terriglobales bacterium
CCGGCGTCCTTGGTGGCCTGGCGCTGCGAGTCGTTGAAGTAGGCAGGCGCGGTGATGACGGCGTCCGTGACCGGCTGTCCCAGGTAGTCCTCGGCAGCCTTCTTCAGCTTCTGCAGGATCATGGCGGAAATCTCGGGTGGCGTGTAATCCTTGCCCTGCGCCGTCACCGCCACGTGGTCCCCGGCCTTCTTGACCTTGTACGGGACCATTTTCATTTCTTCGTTGACTTCGTCGTAGCGCCGCCCCATGAACCGCTTGATGGAATAAATGGTGTTCTCCGGATTGGTGATGGCCTGACGCTTGGCCACCTGCCCCACCAGCCTCTCGCCGGTCTTGGTGAAACCTACGACCGAGGGCGTGGTACGGCCTCCCTCTTCGTTAGGGATCACTTTGGGCTCGCCGCCCTCCATGACTGCCACCACCGAGTTTGTGGTACCGAGGTCGATACCGATGATCTTGCCCATAACATCCTCCTCATAAGTGCTTGTAAACTGCTAAATAATAGAACCTTAGTGACTTATTGTCAAGTCTATGTATGTAGATGTAAGTATTAGACTTAGGGATGCACTTTTAAAGAAAGCTATGGCCATGATTGCCCTCCACTGAGGAGGGCTCGGGGAGTACCAGTTGCCCGTTCCTGCCGCCGTGCAGCCTGCCGCAAACTGGGATCCGGTCGGTAATCTTCGTCTCGGCTTGCAGGGCCGTATATACTTCGCAGGCTTATCTTTCACGGGTGGAAACCCCATGAATGCGACTAAAGAAGGTGGGCTTTGGCAGGCAGTGGGACTGGCGTCTTGCGTGGGTGGAGCAATATTTCTGGCCCGCGTGATATCAATCTACGGCGTCGCCATTGTGGATCCTTCTTCGTTGTCCTTGGGCTTGGCGGCGTCCTTCATGATGCTGGCCGGGGCCGCCGCCTTTCTTGCTGGACGCGTCATGGCCGCAATCGCCCGGGGCACACACCGCCTGGAGCTGTTCACCTGGAAGGTAGTGGCGGTCGTAGCTATGCTTGCCGGAGCAGCCAAGATCTACCTCGTTCACCGGGCGTCCTTGGCCAACCCTCTCGCCGCCATCGACCACATCGCAACTGGGCTCGCGGCCTCGTTCGTGATCATGGTGGGGATCATGGCGCTACTGGCGCAGCGCCTGATGCGTCAGTTGGGCAAGAAAGCCTCGCCGCATGCCGACCGGCCCACAGACGAGTTCCCGGCTGTCCAGCCGAAGCAGTAGACCTCGCGCGGGCTTATCCCATGGCCTTGCGCCGCGGCCGCCGCACCAACTCCCCGCTGCAATTAGGGCAGACGTGGTTCATCGCCTGTGTGCAACCTGCACAGAACGTGCACTCATAGCTGCACACAAAGGCTTCGCCTTCGGATACCAATGCAGCGCCACACTTCTCGCACGAACTTCTCATCTCCAAGGGCATGATGGATCGGATCCTTACTCTACGGTGACTGACTTGGCGAGGTTTCTCGGCTGGTCCACATCGCACCCGCGCCGCACGGCAATGTGATACGCCAGAAGTTGCAACGGCACGACTTCGAGGATGGGCGAGAGCAGCTCCGGCGCTGGCGGAACGAACTGAGCGTGGTCCACCGACTCGCGGATCTCCTCGTCACCCTCGGTGGCCACGGCAATCACCGTACCCGAGCGCGCCTTTACTTCCTTCACGTTGGACAAGGTCTTTTCGTAGCGCTGCACCGAAGCGGGGTCCTTGCGGTCGCAGGTGGCGATGATCACCACGGGCAGCTTTTCGTCGATCAGGGCATTGGGGCCGTGCTTCATTTCTCCGGCAGGATAGCCTTCTGCGTGGATATAGGAAATCTCTTTCAGCTTCAGAGCGCCTTCCAGCGCAATCGGATAGTGGATGCCGCGTCCCAGGAAGAGGAAGTCCTGGGCGCGCATGTATTCCTTGCCCAAGTCGTCGATCTCCTCGTCCGAAGCCAGCAGCGCCTCCAGCTTGCCGGGCATGCGCGTAAGTTCGTCCAGATAGCTGCGCACCTGGTCCGCGCTGAGCGAGCCCCGGGTTTGCGCCAGGTAGAGCGCGAACAGGAACAGCGCCGCCAGTTGCGCGGTGAACGCCTTGGTCGAGGCCACGCCGATTTCCGGCCCGGCATGCGTATAGATGGTGCCCGCGGCTTCGCGCGTCACCATGGAGCCCACCACGTTGCAGATAGCCAGGGTCTTGGAGCCTTTGGCTTTGGCTTCGCGCTGTGCCGCAATGGTGTCCGCCGTCTCGCCCGACTGGGTGACCAGCATGGTCACCGCATCCGGCCCCAGGATGGGGTCGCGGTAGCGGAACTCGCTGGCGTAGTCCACTTCCACGGGGACGCGAGCCAGTCGCTCGATCATGAATTTGCCGGCCAGTGCCGCGTGCCAACTGGTGCCACAGGCGGCGATGTTGACTTTCTTCAGCGCGCGGAACTCGGCTTCGGTGATCTCTATGTCTTCCAGGAAGACCTTGCCCGAATCCAACGAGATGCGGCCCAGGGTGGTGTCGCGCACGGCGCGCGGCTGCTCGTAAATCTCTTTGAGCATGAAGTGCTTGAAGCCGCCCTTTTCCGCCATGATCGGGTCCCAGGTGACGTGCTGCACCTGGCGCACGACGGGCTGCCCGGTGAAGTCGGTCAGGGTGACACCTGTGGGCGTGACCACGGCCAGGTCGCCATCGGCGAGGAAGAACAGGTCCCGCGTGTGGTAGAGGATAGCGGGGACATCGGAGGCTACGAAGTATTCGTCCTTGCCCAGACCGATCACCGCCGGCGGCCCCTGACGCGCCGCCACAATCTTGTTGGGCTCATCCACGTAAATGATGGCCAGCGCGAATACACCGGTGAGTTCGCGTACCGTGCGCCGTACTGCTTCTTCCAGCGAGGGACGGCTGCCGTTCACCGACTTCAGGTGCTTCTCCACCAGGTGGGCGATGACTTCCGTGTCCGTCTCGGTGACGAATTTATGCTGTTCCTCGATCAGCCTTTTCTTGAGCTGCAGATAGTTCTCGATGATGCCGTTGTGGACGACCACGATCCGGCCCGTGCAGTCGCGATGCGGGTGCGCGTTTTCTTCCGTGGGACGGCCGTGCGTGGCCCAGCGCGTGTGGCCGATACCGTAGGTGCCGTCGAGCGGCTTCAGCCGGATGGCCTCTTCCAGATTGCGCAGCTTGCCTTCGGCGCGCCGGATTTCCAGGCCCGGGCCGTTGCCCGCCACCGCAATGCCCGCGGAGTCGTATCCGCGATACTCAAGGCGCTTCAGGCCTTCGAGGATCACAGGCACGACGCGTTTTTTTCCGATGTATCCGACGATTCCGCAC
Organism: Terriglobales bacterium; assembly: GCA_050746065.1. Taxonomy (GTDB): domain Bacteria; phylum Acidobacteriota; class Terriglobia; order Terriglobales; family Acidobacteriaceae; genus CAZXVY01. Next base: position 3,311 of record JBOGLL010000132.1, read on the forward strand.
ATGGGTCAGTACCCAGTACTCAGTTTCCAGTTGTCAGCCTTCTCCGCGTTCATCCGCGTCAATCCACGGTAAGCCTACTCCTCAATCGCGTACCGGAACTCTTCGATCACCGGGTTCGTCAGCACCTCTCGCGCAATGCGCTCCACCTCGGCCTGAGCCGCAGCGCGGTCCAAGCCTCCGTTCAGCGTGATCTCGAAATACTTGCCCTGGCGCACGTCTTCGACGCCCTTGTGTCCCATCTTCTTCAGCGCGCCGTGGATGGTCTTGCCCTGCGGGTCGAGCACCGTTTTCTTCAGCGAAACGTACACATACGCTTTCATAGAGGATGCCCCGATTATACCGCCGGGTGCAGAATCTCCATCCGCAAGCCTTTGCGGGTGATTACCTTGGGTTACCGTCGCAGCGCCCGGCGTGCATTGCGCCCGCCCGCCGTGTTACAACATTGGCTCTTAATCCCGCCCCTCAGGAGGCCGAATGCCGGGCAAGAAGCCGCAGTACAAAGTCCTTTCACCGCGCATGACCGAGGCCAGCATCGAGAAGGCCTTGCTGGATGCCTGGGACGAAGGCTACGAGCTGGCTTTCGTCGTGCCCGAGACCGGGCCCCGCGCTATCAACGTCTTCTTCATTCTGCAACTGCGCAAGAAGTAGTGCGGCTGGGCGCGCCGCCGCAATGAGAAGGCGCGTCTTCAGCCGCGCCCAATGCGCCTTCCCTTCCCATTGTCATCCCACGCGAAGCCCGACTGAGACCGAAGTCCGCCGTGGCGGACCAAGGGCGAGGGAGGGCGAGTCGAGGGTTCTCGGTTTCTGCGCTGCTACAATGATGTTCTCGCTCTCGCGGCGCTCCCATGTTTGAGAACCTCAGCGAAAAATTCCAGCGCGCCTTTAAGAACCTCCGCGGCCAGGGTGTCCTGAACGAGGAGAACATCGCTGAGGCCCTCAAGGAGATGCGCCTCGCTCTGCTCGCCGCCGATGTCAACGTCAAGGTTGTGGCCCAGCTTCTGGAAAAGATCCGGGCCAAGGCCGTAGGCCAGGAAGTACTCACCGCGCTCTCCCCCGCCGACCAGGTCGTCAAGATCGTCCGCGACGAAATGGTCGCCCTGCTGGGAAAGGACGCCGCCAGACTCAAATTTGCCTCACATCCGCCCACGGTCATCCTCATGGCGGGCCTGCAAGGTTCCGGCAAGACCACCACCTCGGGAAAGCTCGCGGCCTGGCTGAAGAGAAACGGACGCCGCCCGTTGCTGGTCAGCGTGGACGTGTATCGTCCTGCGGCCCGCGAGCAGCTCAAGATCGTGGCCCAGGCCGTGCCGGCGAATCTGTACGAAGGCAAGGTCGAGCCGGGACAGGAAAACACGGCCACGGTCGAGCGCCTGGCGCGCGAAGCCCGCCGCGAGGCCGTGCAGTCGGGCTGCGACGTGCTCATCGTGGACACCGCTGGTCGGCTGCACATCGACGACCAGCTCATGGACGAGATGCAGTCGCTCAAGCGCCTGCTCAATCCGCAGGAGATCCTGTTCGTCGCCGACGCCATGGCCGGCCAAGATGCCGTCCGCTCCGCCGACGAGTTCCACAAGAAACTGACGCTCACCGGCGTCATATTGACCAAGATGGACGGCGATGCCCGCGGGGGCGCGGCGCTCAGCATTCGCACCGTCACCGGCCAGCCCATCAAGTTCATCGGCGTGGGCGAAAAACACGACGCCCTCGAGCCCTTCCATCCCGACCGCATCGTTTCCCGCATCCTGGGCATGGGCGACATCCTCTCGCTCATCGAAAAGGCAGAAGAGAAACTCGACCAGAAAAAAGCACAGGAACTGGCCGTCAAGGCCCTCAGCGGCGATGGCTTCTCACTCGAGGACTTCCGCGATCAACTGCGCCAGGTGAAGAAGATGGGATCTTTGGAGAGCATTCTGGGCATGATGCCGCGCATCGGGCCGTTTGCCGGGCTTCAGGGCGCCGCCAGCAGGGTGGATGAGAAACAGCTCACCCGCACCGAGGCCATCATCAATTCCATGACGCCCTACGAGCGCAACCACCACGAAGTCATCAGCGGCAGCCGCCGAAAGCGCATCGCGCGTGGCTCCGGAACGAGCGTCCAGGAAGTGAACCAACTCCTGCGCCAGTATGCCCAGATGCGCAAGATGATGAAGTCCATGGGCAAGGCCAGCTTCGGCCGCCGGTTGGCCGGGCTGAAGCTCCCGGGAATGTAGCGGCTGGTTTGTGGTTGGTCGTTTTTGGTTTGTGGTGGGTGTGCGACTCGTAGTTTTTTGATTTGGGGTCTCTTGTTTTTCGAATAGCTGGCTGCCGCGACGAGACCATCCAAAAACCACAAACCAAAAACCCAAAACGGCACTTCAATGCGCTGGCGCGGCTCCAATCCCGACTACGAAGCGGTCACCGGCAGCACGCTGCAGGAGCAGCTTGACGCTCTCAGGGCCCGCGCCCGTTCGCTGTTGCGCCCGGACATCATCGCCATCCACGACCGCGCAACCGCCGAGCTGCAAGCTTCAGGGCTTGCCGGCCACATCCTGCCCGTAGGCGCCGTCGCGCCGCCGTTTGAGCTGCCTGATCGCAACGGGAAGCCGGTCAGTTCCGCCGATCTGCTGTCCCGCGGCCGGCTCGTGATCAGTTTCTTCCGCGGACGCTGGTGCCCGTACTGCATCGCCGAACTCGAGGCCCTCGAATCGGCGCTGCCGCGCATCCGGGAAGCCGGCGCGTCGCTGGTCGCCATCTCTCCCCAGACCGTGCGCCAGACCGACTTCCTCGTAGACCAGCACAAGTTCACCTTCCCGGTTCTGAGCGATGCTGGCAACCGCGTGGCCCGGGCTTTCGGCCTAGTGTACGGAGTGCCCGGCTATTTGCGCGAGCTTTACCGGAAATCCTTCATCAATCTGCCGCTTGCCAACGGCGACCAGAGCTGGGAGCTGCCGCTGCCTGCAACCTACATGCTGGAGCGTGACGGGACGGTACTCTACGCCTTCGCCCATGGCGACATCACGCGCCGTGCTGAACCGGAAGACGTGCTGGGAGCGCTCACCCGCTGAGTTGCGCGGCCTGCGCTTTCTAAGCGATAATTGAGGTTTGTCAGTGGCCCTCCGCAAGCACTAGAAAGGACAATAGATTCCGTGCTGATGATTCGTCTGGCGCGCACCGGTGCGCGCAAACAGCCTCATTACCGTATCGTCGTGATTGAGAAAGCGCGCGCCCGCAACGGCCGTTGTGTGGAGATCGTGGGGACCTACAACCCTCGCACCAGCCCGGCTACCGTGGATCTGAAGCGCGAGCGCATTGATTACTGGGTCTCAAAGGGAGCCCAGCTTTCCGGCACCGTATCCAAGCTCGTGGCGAAGCCGGCCGCGGCCGGAGCCGGCACCGCGGCGTAAAGCATTCCGGTGCCGCATTTCGCTCCATTATTGTTCGACCCTGAGGGTTCGGCCCGCAGCCAGGAGGATTCGCTTATGACCGGCGAACAGACTGGGGAGATGCGAGCGCTGGTCGAGCAGATTGCGAAGGCTCTGGTCGACGAACCCGAACAGGTCTCCGTACAACAGGTGGACGGCGAGCAAGTGGTGGTCATCGAACTGCGTGTCGCTCCCAACGATCTGGGCAAGGTGATCGGCAGACAGGGACGGACGGCGCGCTCCTTGCGCACCATCCTGGGCGCTGCCGGAATGAAGCTGCATAAGCGTTTTACGCTGGAGATCCTGGAATAGACGGGCCGTACGTCACCATCGCGCGTGTGCTCCGGCCCCGCGGTCGCCGCGGTGAAGTTGTCGCCGAGCTGCACAGCGACTTCCCGGAACGCCTGGCTGAGCGCCGGCGCCTGTTCGTGGTGGCGCACGAAGGCGCGCGCCGCGAGCTGGAACTGGAAGAACACTGGCTCCACCAGGGACGATTGATTCTGAAGTTCACCGGCGTGGACAGCATCACCGACGCCGAGGCCCTGGCTGGAAGTGAGGTCCAGATCCGCCGGGAGCAGCGCGTGGCGCTGCCCGCGGGATCGGCGTATGTGAGCGACCTGATCGGCTGCAAAGTGGTGGACGCAGCCAGCCGGCCGCCGCAGGAGATCGGGGCCATCACGGATGTGCTGTTCGGCTTCGGCGATGCGCCGTTGCTCGAGATTCGTGAAGGCGGGCGCGAGCACCTGGTGCCGTTTGCCGAGGCATATTTGAAGCGCCTCGACTTGGGCGCTCGGCTGCTGGAGATGGTTCTACCGGAGGGCTTGCTGGACCTCGAATCGAAGGAAGGGTCGAAGGAAAGCGGCGGGACGGGAAACGCGAAATGAGGTTTGAGATCCTGACCATCTTCCCGGATTTTTTCCGCGGGCCGCTGGATTACGGCATCGTTCGAAAGGCGCGCGAGGTGGGACTGGTCGAGATCGGCGTGCACGACCTGCGGGCGTTCACGCGCGACCGGCATCGTACCGTGGACGACCGGCCCTTCGGAGGTGGGGAGGGCATGGTTCTGAAACCCGATCCCATCTTCGAGTGCGTGGAGTCGCTGGGCGCGGCGCCCCACGAGCAGCGGATGGCACGGTCAGTGAAGGAATCGGTGGCGCTGCTCTCGGCGCAGGGCGCGTTGTTTGCGCAGCCCATGGCCGCGGAAATGGCCTCGCTGGATCGCGTGGTGCTGATCTGCGGACGCTATGAAGGAGTAGATGAGCGCGTGAGCACAGGACTCGCCGATCGCGAGGTTTCCGTCGGCGATTACGTGCTCAGCGGCGGAGAGCTGGCCGCAGCGGTGGTGGTGGATGCGGTGACGCGCCTGCTGCCCGGTGCGCTGGGAAATGAAGCGTCGGCGCGGCAGGAAAGCTTCAGCCGCAGCGAACCGGCAGCAGCGGAGGGGCCGGTTTCCACGTGTTCTTCCGGCGGATTGCTCGATTATCCGCATTACACGCGGCCGGCGGAGTATCGTGGATGGAGCGTGCCCGAGGTGCTGGTTTCCGGCAATCATGAGGAGATCCGGCGTTGGCGCCGCCGCCAGGCTTTGGAGAAGACGCTGCGCAACCGGCCCGAGCTTCTGGAGCGTGTGGTGCTCAGTGAAGAAGACGGCCGTTTGCTGGATGAGATACGCAACGGCAGGAAGTAGAATATTTCCCGATACGTCGGGGTGGAACTGAGGGACTGATCATGTCGATTTCACCGGTCATGGACAAAGTGCTGGCCAAGCTCCAGCGCACCGATCTTCCGGCCTTTGAGCCGGGCGACACCGTGCGCGTGCAGGTAAAGATCAAGGAAGGCGACAAGGAGCGACTGCAGGCGTTCGAAGGCACGGTCATCGCCTACAGCCGCGGCCCGCAAGCCAGCTTCACCGTCCGCAAGATCAGCTTCGGGCAGGGCGTGGAGCGCATTTTCCCCATCAACTCCAAGGTCCTCGACAAGATCGAAGTACTGCGTTCTTCGCGCGTCCGCCGCGCCAAGCTGTTCTACCTGCGCGAGCTCAAGGGCAAGCACGCCCGCCTGCGCGAAGTCGAGTAGCCCTCACCTTTGACTGTGTGGCGCCGGGTCTCTGACCCGGCGCCCCGTTGCTTTTGCGCCGCGCTCTCCACTACCCTGATGTGGAAAACTTCCTCTTGCCCTGAACTCCGTTCCGGGCGAAACTCCCTGCCATCTCCCGATGCACGGAAACGGACGCCGCCGCGTGGACGACGAACTCTCTCCTTCCGCCCGCAAGCTGCGTCTCCTCAAACGTCTGCCCTGCACGCTACGCTATGAAAAGCTGGCCTGGGCCGCGGGCGCGGCCCGCGTGGCCGGCGTAGACGAAGCCGGACGCGGCTCGTTGTTCGGCCCGGTGGTGGCCGCTGCCGTTATCCTCGATCCCATGTATCGCATTCGCGGCTTGCGCGACTCCAAGCTGCTGCCGGCGGAGCGTCGCGAAGAACTTGCCGCCCGAATCCGCGAGCATTCGCTGGCCCTGGCTGTGGCCGCGGTGGATGCAGTCTGTATTGACCGGATCAACATCTACCAGGCCACGCGCGTCGCCATGCTCGAAGCCGTGAACCAGCTCTCGCCTGAGCCCGATCATGTGTTGCTCGACGCCATGCGTATCGCCCACTCCTGTCGCCAGACCTCCATCATCCACGGCGACGCGCTCTCTGCTTCGATAGCAGCCGCGTCCATCCTGGCCAAGGTGGAGCGTGACCGCCTGCTGCGTGAGTTCGACGAAGTCTTCCCCGGTTACGGTCTGGCCTCCAACAAGGGCTACAGCACTCCCGACCATCTCGCCGCGCTTCGCCTCAACGGCCCCACGCCGCTGCACCGGCACTCGTATGCTCCTGTCTGGCAGTCCGCCTCGCCACAGGAGGCCCTGGCCTTCATGCGCGAGGAGCCGCCCGAAGACGATGCTTTTCTCCAGGCCTGACATTCGGTTCTGGCCTTCGTGTTCCCTTCGTGTCCTTCGTGGTGAGCTTTTCTTGATTACAATTGATGAGTCATGCTTCGGCTCCTCTGCGTCACTGCCCATCCCGACGACGAAGCCAGCAGCTTCGGCGGGACTCTGCTGCGAAGCCGTGATCGCGGCATCGAGACCCATGTGTTGTGTCTCACACCCGGACAGGCGGCCACGAACCGCGGCGGCACCCGCTCGGATGACGAGCTGGCTGCCATGCGCCGCCGGGAGTTCGCCGCGGCTTGCGAGATTCTGAAGATCACCCGCGGCGAAGTGCTCGATTACCCGGACGCGGCGCTCGACCGCGTGGAACTCCATAGCGTGGTGGGAGATCTGGTGGGCCGCATCCGTGACCTGCGACCGCACGTGATCATCACATTCGGCCCGGAGGGCGCCGTGACCGCCCATCCCGACCACTCCATGTGCTCCATCTTTACCAGCATGGCGTACCACTGGGCAGGACGTTCCAATCGTTACCCGGAACAGCTTCAGAATGGCCGCACGCCGCACTGCGCCCAGAAGTTGTACTACGCCACGACTCTGTTCACCTTGCCCGACCGGCCGCCCGTATCGCTCGCGCCCGCCACCGCAGACATTGACATCACGCCGCATCTCGAGACGAAAATCGCCGCCTTCGAAGCACACACTTCCCAAGCGCCGCTGTTTCCCTTGTTCGCCAGGATCGTTCGCAAGCGCGGACAACGCGAGCTGTTCCACCTGGCTGCTTCTGCCACCCCGCAACAACTTCAGCCGGAGACCGACCTCTTCGCAGGGATCACCGACAACGACTGAAACGTTTCGCATCGGCGCAACTCGCGATGGCCCGCTGATCCGATCACCCGATGACCCGATGATATGATTCCGCGCGTGACCGCAAAGTCCCATCGCGGGGTGTTCATCACCATCGAAGGACTCGACGGCTGCGGCAAGAGTACGCAGCTCGGCAAACTGGCCGCCACGCTCCGGCGCGAGGGTCGCGAAGTTGTGGTCACCCGCGAGCCTGGAGGCACGCCGCTGGGAGAACAGATCCGCGGCGCGCTGCTCGACTCCCGTACCGCCGGCCTTTCGCCGCGGGCGGAAATGGCGATGATGTTTGCCGCCCGCGCCCAGCATGTGGACCATGTGATCCTGCCCGCGCTCGAGGCCGGCGCGTTTGTGCTCTGCGACCGCTTCACCGACTCCACTGAGGCCTATCAGGGCGGAGGCCGGCAACTGGGTTCGGCGCCGGTGCGCGTCCTGCACAAGTTGCTGTGCCACGACCTCGATCCCGACCTGACCATCCTGATGGACTCGGACGTCGAGGCCAGCGTGGCTCGCGCCCGGAGGCGCAACCGCACACGCGAGTCGAAGCCGGTGCGCGGTCACGCACACAGTGGGCGCGACAAGGCCGCCGACGAGAGCCGCTTCGAGCACGAGAGCCGTGACTTTTTCGAGCGAGTGCGAGATGCCTATCTCGCAATTGCCCGGCGCGAGCCCGAACGTGTCGTGGTTGTGAATGCGAGAAAGCCGATTCCCTACGTGCAACGCGAAATCTGGAAAGCAGTGCGTGAGCGTGTGTGGCGAACGGCGGCGCCCTAGAGATTTGTATCAGGGCACGGCTCAGCCCGTGCCGTTCATGTTTAGATAGAGGAAGGGGCTTTCGCCCCTAGATCCGCCGGATCAACCATGGGCTTCCAGGATTTCGTCGGTAACGCCGCAACCTTGCAGAGCCTGCGCGAAATGCTTGCGCGCGGGCACTTCCCGCACGCCCTCGTCCTCGCCGGGCCTGCCGGCGCCGGCAAGTACACCCTGGCGCAGATGCTGGCCCGGGCACTCAATTGCTCACGCACGCCGCTCACCGGCGGCCTGCCCGACTTCTGCGGCGAATGCGAGAACTGCGCGAGGATCGCCCAGTCCGACGACTTCGACGCCCGTTTCGGCGAAGCCGTCGAGGCCCGGGAAGGCCTGCGCGAAGCCGACAAGAAGGACACGCGCATTTTCCTGCAGAGCCATCCCGACGTGCTGGTGGTTCCCCCGGACCCGCCCCAGATGATGATCAAGGTCGGCCAGATTCGTCACGTCATCGAGACCATCTACTACCGTCCAGCAGCCGGGCGGGAGCGGGTTTATATTTTTACCGCGTCGGCGTTCATGAAGGAGGCGGCCAACTCCCTGCTCAAGGTGCTGGAGGAGCCGCCCGAGTTCGCCACGTTGTTCCTGCTGGCGGAAAATCCGGGTGAATTGCTGCCCACCCTCCGGTCGCGCTGCTTTCAGGTAACCCTGGCGCCGCTTCCCACGACGGAGATCGAAACATTGCTCGGCCAGCGCCGCCCGGGCTGGAAGCCACGGCAGCACGCCCTGGTAGCACGCCTTTCCGGGGGCGCCGTGGGCACCGCACTTACTCTCAATCTTGACGCCTACGTTGAGGCACGCAATCACGCGCTGACGATCCTTGGCGGGGCCCTGAGCGCTGGCGACCACAGCGCCCTGTTCCAGGCCACCGACCAGTACCGCGCCTCCGCCGATGGACGCGACAAGACCGAGCAACTCCTGCGCGTGCTCTACGGGCTGCTCGAGGACGTGATGTTTGCCCAGTCGGGCACGCCCGAACTGATTCGTAACACCGACGTTCAGCCGCACATCACGCGCCTGGCTTCGGCCACTGATTTCGCCTGGCTCTCCCGCACCGCTCAGGGACTCAGTCAGGTGGAGTCGGGGATGCGGAGGAACCTGCTGCGATCGCTCTCTCTGGATGCCTTTGCAACCTCGCTGGAGCCGGTTGTGGAGGAACGCTCCCTCGGCTAGAGCAACAGATTTCAGCCTGAAAACACTGAGGCCCTCCTTGCGGAGGGCCTCCGGTTTTTGGACCTGTGAAATCTTACCAGGTGAAGCGCACAGCGAACTGCACTTGCCGCGCTTCATGGGCGGACTTGATCTTGCCAAAGTCGGAGAACGTCGTAACTCCATCGGTGCTCAGCGTGCTGATGGGGTTGTAGAAGTTCGCCCGGTCAGTCAGGTTGTAGAGTTCGGCGCGCAGGCTCAGCATCCGCCCTTCGCCGAACACCGGGAATCCCTTCTGAATCGCCAGATTGAACGCTGCAAAACCCGGGCCTGTGAACTGGTTGCGCACGCTGTTGCCGGTGCAGGCCACGCCCGGGGCCACCAGGTACCGGATATCGTTGACTCCGACGCCTCCTGTACCGCAACTGGCCTGCAAGCCGGCCAGAGACAAGCTGGATGTATCAATGGCGCCGTTCGGGTCGTTGCTGATGGACACAGGGCCGCTGACGACGGCGCGTTGCGTCACCTCATTGAAGACGGGGCCGGCAAAAATGGTGAACGGCTGCCCGGATTGGGCTACAAAGATGCCGCTGATCTGCCAGTTGCCCATCCACTTCGACTCCTTCCCGTAGGGTACATCCCAGGTGTAGTCCAGCACCAGGCGGTGCTTGGTGTGGAAATCGGAGCGCCCCTGGTCATTCAGCAGGAAGTTGAACGGATCCTGCGGAATCAGATAGCGGCTGGTCAGCACCTGCCCCGCACCCGTGGTGGTTACAGCCCCGGGTGTGAAGTTGATTTGCGGAGCGATGGGGAACATTCCTGCCAGACAGCCCGAAGGTTCGAAGATGCAGAACGGAATGAAGTTGTCCGTCTGGAACTGCTGGTAGGCCAGCATGGTGTTGGGGCCCGTGATGGGCAGCGTCTGGAACTGCGCGCTGGAGGCGTTGTCCTGCGAATTGGACAAGCTGTAGGCCGCGCTCAAGCGCAGCCCGTGCCAGTCCGCAGCCCGTACCCTCGCCATCATGGAGTGATAGCTCGAATCCCCCTGATTGGTCATGGTGAAGATGGGAACGAACGCGAAGTTGTCGGCCCAGCGATTGACCCGGTCCCACTCTTTCTGGAAATTCTGGTTGTAGATCACCGGCAACTGTTTGCCGGACGTGCCGATGTATGCCACTTCGAACGCCAGGTGGTTAGTCACCTGCTGCTGGACGCTGGCGCTGATCTGGCGTGTAT
>JBOGLL010000133.1:0-4093 GCA_050746065.1 Terriglobales bacterium
TTGCCGGCGGAGAAGCGCGGCCGGGTGGCGCGGATTGCCATGGTCACCGCTGCCTGGATGGCCGCCATGTTCCTGTTCAGCCGCATTGGCGGCCTGGCAGACCCCCGTGGCTACATGCTTTTCGGCGGCCTGGTCATTGCCTGGTACCTGGTGCGCAACCTGAAGAAGTCTTTGGCTCCGGCCACGGCGGCCGCCCCAGTTGCGGCCCCGGCGAAGACCGAAGCCGCGAAAACCTAAAAGCATTTGCTCGTGGATTCCTGACCGAGCGGGCGCCGGCAAGTGCGCCCGCACCCGGTTTGTCCTTCCTTTCTCTTTACTTCCTCGAACTCCGCTGGCTAGACTGACGCCTTCATGGAAACCGGCTTGCGAGGGCGAGTCGCTATCGTGGCCGCGTCCAGCCAGGGCATTGGATGCGCTGCCTCTCACGCGTTCGCAGCCGAGGGCGCGCGCGTGGCCATGTGCGCGCGCAATGAGAAAGGGCTGACGGCGGCCGCAGACGAAATCCGCGCCCGCTACCACTCGGAAGTCTTCGCCCAGCCGCTCGATGTGACCGACAGCGCCGGCATTGCCGCTTTCGTGGAGGCCGTGGTTCACCAGTTTGGCGGCGTGGATATCTGCGTCACCAACGCCGGCGGCCCGCCCGCGAAAAACTTCCTTTCCACCACCAGCGAGGAATGGCAAAAGGCTGCCGAACTCAACTTCTTAAGCGTGGTGCATTTTGCCCGCGCGGTGATCCCGTACATGCAGCGCAAACGATGGGGACGACTGGTCACCATCACTTCGGTCGCAGTCAAGCAGCCCATCGCTGACCTCGTGCTCTCCAACGCCGTGCGCTCGGCCGTGGTGGGGTTGGTGAAGAGTCTGGCCAATGAGTTCGGTAAAGACGGGGTCACCATCAACAACGTGGCTCCCGGCTACACCATGACCGGACGCCTGGAGCAACTCGCCGCCACGCGCGCCCTGGCCGCCGGCGTCACGGTGCAGGAAATCACCAAACGCTGGGAAGCCGAAATTCCTTTACGTCGCATCGCCCGCCCCGAGGAAGTAGCCGACGCCATCCTCTGGCTGGCCTCCGAGCGCGCGTCGTACATTACCGGCCAGACCATCCTGGTGGATGGCGGCGCTTGCCGAGGCATTTGAGGTGGCGATTTCCGTGCCCGCGTCGCGTCATCTTGGAATCGCTTGGATCGCGTTGTGCGCCGCCTTCGCCGTCCATGTGGCCGATGAGGCGCTCACCGGATTCCTGTCCGTTTACAACCCGACGGTCATCGGCCTGCGCCAAAGATACAACTGGTTTCCCATGCCGGTCTTTGATTTCTGGGGGTGGCTTACAGGGTTGGTAATCGCCATTGCCGCCTTGCTCGCTCTTTCCCCGTTCGCCTTCCGCGGTGCTGCCTGGTTGCGGCCGCTGGCTTACGTTTTCGCCGTCATCATGCTGGTGAATGCGGCCGGACACACTTTAGGCACGATCTTCGGACGCACCCTGCCCTCCATCACCTTCGAGCGGCCCATGCCGGGCTTCTATTCCTCGCCGCTTCTGTTGGTCGCCTCCGTTTACATGCTTCGCGCACTTGGCAGGACCGGTTCGCAGGCGGAATAAAAGTGCTCCCATCGGCCTGCGTCCATCATCTATGCCAGAGTACAATTCTCCATGGCCCGCGCGCGCCTTAGTTTCGTGGTTGTATCCCTCCTCATGGCGCTGCCTGCGGGCCTCGCCGGTCAGCAGTCCGTTGCGCCCGAAGAAGTCCCACTCGAGCGTTGCGACCGTCTTCCCGTCCTGCGCCTGAAGGCCGACGAACGCAATGTCCGCTTCCTGGTGGACACCGGCGCCACCTCGGTGCTGAACCTGAAGTCGTTCCCCGGCACCGAAGCCCGGGATATCCAGGTGACGTCGTTCAGCGGGACGCGCACAGCCAACGCGCGCATGGTTTCGCTCGACCGGCTTTCGCTGGGCAGCCGCGTCTTGCTGCGCCTGTCGCTGCCCTCGGTGGACCTCAGCTTCGTGGACGAAGCCTGCGGCAAGCGCATTGACGGCATCCTGGGCGTGGATCTGCTGGAAAAGCTGGAGGCCAGCATTGATCTTCGCCGCCGGGTCGCGGTTTTGGGCACGGAGGAAGTCTCGCCTCAGGAAGAGCGTGCCCGCGTCGATTTGAAAGCTGCGATGAACGCATGCCTGGAAGCCTTTAATCAGCGGCGCGAGCAGGACCTGCTGGCCTGCTTCGACCCGCAGGTAGCGCTCTTCCTCCACGCCGGCGAGTATCGCGGACGCGAGCAGTCCCTGGCCCTGATCCGCCAGCGTTACTGGCGTGAACAGGAGACCCTGCTGGAGATGCACGCGCGCGACGTCCGCGTAGTGGGTGACTCCGCCTGGTCGCGTTACGACTTCCGCCATTTCGTGGACGGCAAACCGCACTCCGGCACCGGCATGATGATGCTGCGCCGCACCGCCGGGAAGTGGCAGATCCTCAGCATGCACGACGTCCCCGACGACCAACCGCTTCCCCCCCACTAACGGTTCGCCCGGCGGACGCAACCTCTAGGCTGAACTCCCGACTTCGTTTATCCTCCTGCACGCCCCACAGGAGAACGCCTATGCAACGTCGCAGGTTCCTGGAGTCGTCGTCGGTTGCCCTCGCCGGTGCAGTGCTGGCCTCGCCCGAATCCGCGCGCGCTGCACTGCGCGCCGAAGACCGCACCGGCCAGATGCCGTCGAAATCGTACCCACCGCTCAACGGGCCGTATCGGCTGCCTGCGGAGTGGTACCAGGCCACCACGCGCCGCTTCCAGGGAAAATTGGCGGAGAAGAAGCTCGGCGGCGCCGTCATCTGGTCCACCGACAACATCCAGTACCTCACCGGCGCCTTTGCCACCACCACCGAGCGCTCCATCTGGCTGTTCGTGCCGGCGAAGGGCGAGCCCACAATTTTTTATCCCGGACTAGACCGCGACCTCTGGCAGACCTGGTGGATCGAGGACGGCGAGTGGTACTTCGATTATCACCATCATGGCGGTTACAACCAGCACACCTGGACCGCCGGCCCGTCTGCCGACCTTTTCGAGTGGATGCTCGAAGGACTGAAGAAGCGCGGCTTCGGCGCCGCCGCTTTGGCTTTCGAGGGCCGGCCCTCCGACGCGCAGATTCGCACTCTGGGCCGCGTGCTGCCCCAAGCCAAGCCCGACTGGACCATTGCCGACGCGCTGCTGATGGGCATGCGCCAGATCAAGACTGCGGAAGAGATTGGGCTCTGCCGCGTGGGCATCGCACTGCACGACCGCATGATGGACTTCGCCCGCGATTACATCCTCGCCCACGGCACCAGTACCACTGATTTCGAGGTGCAACACGCGACCATGGCCTTCGGCGCCGCCGAACTAACCAAATATCTCCAGCTCAACGGCCGGCCGCATGTCGGTGTGGGAGTGGACGTCAGCTTTGGATGCCGCACCGGCGTGGCCACGGCGTATCCCCATCCCAACCAGTTTTTCTACGAGAAGATCAAGCGCGGCGATGCCATCCAGATCGCCGCCGGCGTCCGCATTGGAGGCTATGGCGGCGAGGGCTACCGCGCCATGCAGATCGCAGGGCCGGGCGTGGGCGAGTTACATCACAAGCTGTGGGACGTGCACACCGCCATGACCCTGGAGCAGCAGAAGCTGATGAAGGCGGGCACGCGTTGCAACCAAGTAGCGGAGGGGGTTCTGAAGTTAGCGAAGGACGCTGGCCTGGAAAAGCACGTCTATCACCGCCCGGCGCACGGTGAAGGCAGCGAAGGCCACCAGGCGCCGTATCTTGCGCTGGGCAATACTGAAGTACTCGTCGAGAACATGACGTTTTCCAACGAGCCCGGCCTTTATCATCCCGCCGGCGGCTTCGGCTACAACCACTCCAACCTGGTGCGCGTGACTGCCACGATCGGGGAGCAGATGAACCAGACGCCGCTGACCAAGGAGTGGTGCTGGATCACGATCTAGGTCCATAACAGGGCGCGGCTTGAGCCTGCCTAATAGGGGGACGTAACAGGCACGGCTAAAGTGGATGTGTGAGAACCATGTCACATGCGCCGCCGAGGCGTGCCGGATGATGGGGTTACGG
>JBOGLL010000134.1:0-5423 GCA_050746065.1 Terriglobales bacterium
TAAGTAGGATTCCTGAGGTGGAAGGGTTGTGAAGGAGGCAGGTGCGCGGGAGCGCCGCGAATCCCGCACATCACCGTCGCGTAGCGGTGCTGGAAACCGAAGAAACTTCAGGAGGAGATATGCGGCGACTCAGTCTGCCTCTCGCGTTGGTGTTGTGTCTCACTTCTCTTGCCGTAGCCGATGATCCCGCGCCGGCGACAAAGATGCCGGTTCCGGGGAGGCTTGAAGACCTGGCCTTCATGACGGGATGCTGGAAGGCCACGCACTGGGGCGGCGAGATGGAAGAATGCTGGTCATCGCCCAGCGGCGACGCCATGGCCGCCATGTTCCGCTTCATCAAAGACGGCAAGGTGCAGTTCTACGAGTTCATCGCCATCGAGCAGACGCCCGAAGGCCTCTACCTGCGGCTCAAACACTTCAACAAAGGGCTCATCGGCTGGGAGGAGAAGGACAAATCCATCGGCGGCCCGCTCACCGCGCTGGAGAAGAACAAAGCCACCTTCGACTGGCTGACCTTCGAGCGCCGCTCACCTGACGTTTTGGTGGTGAGCTTGAGGATGAAAAAGGGCGACCAGGTGACGAACGAGGTCATGGAGTTTCAGCGGGTCAAGTAGGCTGATGCCCTGAGACCTGACACCTGAGAATGCCCACCTACTGCGACGTTGCTCCCGGACATCCCTTCCACGGGCCCTACCACGACCGCGAATACGGATTCCCGCTGCGCGCAGATGACGAGCTGTTCGAGCGCCTGGTGCTGGAGATCAACCAGGCCGGGCTTTCCTGGCTTACCATCCTGAAGAAGCGGGAGAACTTCCGCACCGCCTTTGCGGACTTCGAGGTCGAACGCGTGGCGCGCTTCGGAGCGCGCGAAAAGCGCCGGCTACTGCGGGATGCCGGCATCATCCGCAACCGGCTGAAGGTGGAGGCGGCGGTCGAAAACGCACGCCGCATCCTGCGATTGCGTGAGGGCCACGGATCGTTCGCCGGGTGGCTCGATGCCAATCATCCGCGCAAGAAAGAGGAATGGGTGAAGCTGTTCAAGCAGACCTTCGTATTCACGGGCGGCGAGATCACGGGCGAATTCCTGCTGTCCACCGGATACCTGCCGGGAGCGCATGTGGAGTCGTGCCCGGTATTTCGACGGGTGGCCAAGCTAAAGCCCGCGTGGATGAGAAAGCCGTTGACGATTCGACCATTTCCACATTGACGATTGGGGAAAAAGCCCACCTGCGCTGAAGCCAACCACAAAGGACACTAAGGTTGCACGAAGGCTTGAATCCAGGCCTTCGTGATTCCTTTGTGCCCTTTGTGGTTCGCCTTGTTCGGTGTATTTCTCCCGATTCCAAAAACTGGAGAATCAGCTCCGTCACGCCTCCGTCATTTGAAGTAACGGCGGGAAAACACTTTGGTAACGGCCTGGTCCGAAACAGAGTTAGGAAATGCACAGGCAAGCGAGGTCTAATCTCAGCAGGGCGTGTGGCCTGGGGATTGCACCGTCGGGTATGCTGAATCTGCGCTACCGCGTATTGTGACGCAAGGGGCGCCGGGTGCATCCAATGGAACAGGCTGATCTGCTGCGGGTGGAAGGGCTGAAGAAAGTCTTCCGCAGCGGGCAGTCGGAACTGGTGATCTTTGACAACTTGTCCTTCCGGGTGAGGAAGGGAGAACTACTTGCCATTGTTGGCGAGTCTGGTGCAGGTAAGAGTACCCTGTTACACATCCTCGGAGCGCTTGATAGGCCTTCCGAAGGTGACGTATACTGCGCCCAATTGGCGCTGAGAACGCTTTCGGAAGAGAAAGCGGCCGAGTTTCGCAATCGCGAGATCGGTTTTGTCTGGCAGTTGCATTATTTGCTGCCGGAGTTCACGGCGCTGGAGAACGTGGCCATGCCGCTGCTGTTGCGGGGCATGGGCCGCCGGGAGGCGGAAGCAGAGGCGGCGGGCTGGATGCGCGAAGTAGGACTGGAAGGGCGCAGCCAGCACCGGCCGGGCGAGCTTTCCGGGGGCGAGCAGCAGCGAGTGGCGTTGGCTAGAGCGCTGGTAACGCGTCCGCAGCTTCTGATGGCGGATGAGCCCACGGGGGATTTGGACAGTGCGACCGCCGACAGGATCTTTGATTTGATTGCCAGGCTCCATCACGACCATCAGCTTACCTCCTTAATCGTCACCCACAATCCTGTGTTTGCCCGGCGTGCCAGCCGGGTACTCAGACTTCAGGAGGGCAGGTTGGAGGAAGTGGCGCCGGAGTCGATTGCAGCTACATAGATTTCAACGCAGAGACGCGGAGACGCAGAGGAAGGCAAGTCAGAGAGCAGGAAGCAGGAAGGGCTAGAGGCTAGAAGCGAAAGGCCATGTTCGAACGGTACACGGAAAAGGCGAGGCGCGTCATCTTCTTCGCGCGGTACGAGGCCAGCCAGTTTGGTTCGCCCTACATTGAGAGCGAACACCTGCTGCTCGGCCTGCTGCGCGAAGACAAGGCGCTCACCAACCGGTTCCTGCGCGCGCATGCGTCGGTGGAGTCCATCCGCAAGCAGATCGAAGGGCACACCACCATCCGCGAGAAAGTTTCGACTTCGGTCGACCTGCCCCTGTCCAACGAATGCAAGCGCGTGCTGGCCTATGCCGCCGAAGAAGCCGAGCGGCTCTCGCACAAACACATCGGAACGGAACACCTTCTGCTCGGTCTGCTGCGGGAAGAGAAGTGTTTCGCCGCGGAGATTCTGCACGAGCGCGGCCTGCGGCTCACCAGCATCCGCGAAGAGTTGGCGCGCAGCACGCAGGAAAAGACGCAACCGCAGCGGCAAAAGGAATCGTCACTGCTCTCCGAGTTTTCCCGCGACCTCACCCAGGCCGCGGTGGAGAACACGCTCGACCCGCTGGTGGGGCGCGATCCCGAGCTGGAACGCGTGGTCCAGATCCTGTGCCGCCGCACCAAGAACAACCCGGTGCTCATCGGCGAGCCGGGCGTAGGCAAGACGGCCATCGTCGAAGGCCTGGCGCAGCGCATCGCCGACGGCGAAGTGCCCTCGTTCCTGGCGGACAAACGCATCCTGGCACTCGATCTTTCGCTCATCGTAGCCGGCACCAAGTACCGCGGCCAGTTCGAAGAGCGGCTCAAGACCATCATGAAGGAACTGATGGAGAACCAGAACGCCATCATCTTCATTGACGAGCTGCACACGCTGGTGGGCGCGGGATCGGCAGAAGGATCGCTGGACGCGGCCAACATTCTGAAGCCCGCGTTGTCGCGCGGCGAGATCCAGTGCATCGGGGCCACCACGCCCGGCGAATACCGCAAGTCCATTGAGAAGGACCGCTCTCTGGAGCGCCGCTTTCAGTCGGTGAAGGTGCCTCCGCCCAACGAAGCCGAGGCCATGCAGATCCTGGAAGGCATCAAGGACCGCTATGAGAAGTTCCACGCGGTGACCTACACGCCGGACTCCATTCTGTTCGCGGTGGCGCACTCGAACCGCTACATCCCCGACCGCTACCTGCCCGACAAGGCCATTGACCTGATCGACGAAGCGGGTGCGCGGGTGAAGCTGCGGCAAACCTCGCTGCCCGACGAAATCACCGACGTGCAGAAGCGCATCAAGTTCATCGTGCACCGCATGGAAAGCGCCATTGCCAACCACGAGTTCGAGAAGGCGCGCTTCTACTCCGACGAGGAACGCAAGGAGCGCGAGAACCTGCGCGGCCTGCGCGAAAAGTATCACCTGGACGAATCGGCCACAGGTGTGGTTTCGCGCGAGGATATTGAGGACGTAGTGTCGCGCTGGACCGGCGTCCCGGTCAGTGCGGTGAAGGAGGAAGAAACGCAGAAGCTGCTGCGCATCGAGGAAGAGTTGCACAAGCGCGTGATCTCGCAGGAGAAGGCGATTTCGGCGCTGTCCCGGGCCATCCGGCGGTCGCGCGCCGGGCTGAAGAACCCCAACCGCCCGGTGGGATCGTTCCTGTTCCTCGGCCCGACGGGCGTGGGCAAGACGGAAGTGGCGCGCACCCTGGCACAATTCCTGTTTGGCAGCGAGAAGTCGCTCATCCGCTTCGACATGAGCGAGTTCATGGAGAAGCATTCGGTGTCGAAGCTGATCGGCTCGCCTCCGGGTTACGTAGGCTACGAAGAGGGCGGCCAGTTGACTGAGCGCGTGAAGCGCGCGCCCTACTCCGTCGTCCTGCTGGACGAGATCGAAAAGGCGCACCCTGACGTGTTCAATATCTTGCTGCAGGTGTTCGAGGACGGCCAGCTCACCGATGGCCTGGGCAACACGGTGGATTTCAAGAACATCATCCTGATCATGACGTCGAACATCGGCGCGCGCCACCTGCAGAAGCGCACCGGGCTGGGCTTCCAGTCGGAGCGCGAAGACGTGATCTCCGACAAGGTGGAGGAGATGGTACGCAGCGAAGTGAAGCGCACGTTTAATCCCGAGTTCCTCAACCGCCTAGATGAAGTCATCATATTCAACGCGCTGACTGAGGAAGACCTGATCCAGATCCTGGAACTGCTGGTGGGGCAGCTCAACCAGAACCTGGCCCAGCGGCACATCACCATCACCGTGACCGAGCAGGCCAAGAAATGGATCTTGGACAAGACCCTGGGCGACCGCAGCTATGGCGCCCGTCCGCTGCGGCGCGCGCTGCAGAAGTACATCGAAGATCCCCTGTCGGAAGCGCTCATCCAGGGCTCATTCACCACGCGGCCCGCGTTCATCGAGGTGTACCTCGACGGCGATCGCCTGTTCTGGCGTCCGGTGAACTCGCAGGAGACCGAGGGAGTGCTGCTGTACAGCAATTAGCAGTCGTCTGATCTGACTCCCCGTGGCACCCTGTGGCCGGAGACCGAAGCCATCCTTGAGGGCGGCACTCGTGGGTGTGGTTGTGCTCCTTTCCGCCTACACGCAGGCGAATTCGAAGACTCTGGCCGCCCGGGACACGTTGTGCGCATACTTCGAGGCAGTACTGCGGGAGGCACCCACGGGCTTCGTCGCGCTTCGCGGCAAGTCCCTCGAGGGCTACGGTGTTCCGGTGTGGGAGGGAAAGCTCAAACCACCCAGCGGCACCCGCTGTCAGGCTACGGATACGCGTTATGTTTGTTCGCTGGGATTCCGCCCGGACAAGGCCAGAGGTAAGCGCGAGTTTGATGCCCTGGCACTGCGCGCCCTAGCTTGCTTCCCGGGGTGGAGAACGCAGACCGAGCGCACTAACACGTACTGGATCTTTGTCCTCAGCCGAGAGAAGACCCGCGTCGGGATAACTTACGAGCGCCTCGATTCCGACGATGGCGAAGACCGACAGCCCGAACTCTGGCTAAACGTCCACATAGTGGATAAGCAGGTGCAGTGAGGACCCATTAGTCCTTAGCCTTTAGCCGCGGCCATCCTGCCGTTCGATGCGAAAGTCGTAGCAACCTGCCGTGTGGTCCCT
>JBOGLL010000135.1:0-4683 GCA_050746065.1 Terriglobales bacterium
GCACTGTTCTTGTTGCGTCGGTGGGACCGAGGACTATTGTCTGCACGCACCGAGAGCACAGGTGCCCAAAATTAAGTGGTTCGAGACAACAGCTCGTTTCTCCTATCGGCCATCCTGTTTGGACGGGGCTGTGACAGTTGCAGCGGCAGGCTGAAGCAGCGGGAAACTCTCCAGGGGCGCCGGCCGCGCGATGGCGTATCCCTGGGCGAAACCAACGCCCATGCCGCGCAGCAGTTCAAGGATCTCCGTCGTCTCGACGAACTCCGCCACGGTGGCGATACCCAGTGCCCGGCCGACGGCCTGGGCCGCGCGGACGATGGCCTGGTCCACCGGATTCTTGACGATGTCGCGGATGAAGCTGCCATCGATCTTGAGATAATCCACCGGCAGGTTTTTCAGGTAAGAGAACGAGGACATGCCGCTGCCGAAGTCGTCCAGCGCCAGCCGGCAGCCCAGCCGCTTGATGCCGCGCATCACCTCGCTGGCGGCGCTGAGGTTGGAGATGGCGGCGGTCTCGGTGACTTCGAAGTAGATCATCCCGGGTGGCACACCGTGGCGTGAGAACGCCTGCTCGATGTGACTGAGCAGGCCTTCCTCGTGCAGGGAATCGCCGGAAAGGTTGATGCCGAAGTGGTGATGCGCGAGCTCGGGATGGGAGCGCAGCGCCTGCCCGAGATAGCGCATCGCGTTGTCCACCACCCACTGATCCACGGCGTAAATCAGGTGGTAGCGCTCGGCGGCCGGCAGGAAGGCACCGGGGAGAATCAGCCCCTCTTTCGCATCGGCCAGCCGGATCAGGAGCTCGTGGCTGGTCGGCGACGCGCCATGCGTCGCCGTCTCCGGTGCGTTCAGCGCAGCGATGCTCTGATAATGCAGGCGGAAGTGGTTTTCCTCGATCGCGTGCCGCAGGCGCGCCACCCAGCGCATCTCGCCCCGGCGGCGGATGATGGCGAGGTCATGCGGGTAGGACACATGCACGTGGTTCGGGCCCTGTTCCTTGGCGACGTAGCAGGCGGAGTCGGCGGCGCCCAACACCGACACCGGGCCCTGGTTGTCCGCGGTGATGCCCACCACACCGATGCTGGCGCCCACGGCGAAGGAGCGCTGTTGCCAGACAAAGCGGAAGTCGCGCACGACGTCACGCAATTTCTGCGCGATACCGGAGGCCGCTTCGAGCGGGCAGTCCTCCAGCAGAACGGCGAACTCGTCGCCACCCAGGCGTACGACAACGTCGCGCTCCCGGAGGCACGGTGTGAACACCGCCGGCAGTTGCCGCAGCAGCTCGTCGCCGGCGACATGGCCACAGGTGTCGTTGACCACCTTGAACTGGTCCAGGTCCAGGTAGCACAGGGCGTGCCGGCGGTTCTCACTCCTGGCGCTGGCCAGCAGTTCGTTGAGTCGGGCCTCGAAACCGCGGCGGTTCATCAGCCCGGTGAGCGGGTCGTGCAGGGCCTGGTGCCGCAACTGATGTGCCAGCGCGCGTTTCTCGCTGACGTCGTGAAAGGCCACCACCGCGCCGGTGTTGCTCTTCCCCATGACGATCGGGGACACCGACATCTCCACGGGGAACACACGATCGCCGCAGCGGAACTGGTCGTCGCTGGCGCTGCGGTAGCGCTTGCCCTCCGTCAGGCAGCGGTGGATCGGCGAATCGTGGCCCAGCAGTTCCTCGCCGCTCTCGCGCGTGTGCCGCACCACGTCCGCGAAGTCGCGCCCGAGCAGCTGGTCCGTCGCGCAGCCGAGCATGGTCAGCGCCGCCGGGTTGACGAAGCTGCAGGTGCCGACGTCGTCCAGCCCGACGATGCCCTCCTCGGTGGCGTCGAGCAGGAGCTGGACGTGCGTCTGCGAACGGTCCAGCTGGCTGCGCAGGCGTTTCTCTTCATCAATGTCGCGGTTCGTGCCGGCCATGTGCAGCGCCCGGCCGTCCTTGCGGCGCGCCGTCACCTGGCCGCGCGCCAGGATCCACTTCCATTCGCCGGACTTGGTGCGGCCGCGGAACTCCACCTCGAGGTAAGCGCTCTTGCCTTTGAGCTGCGCGACGAAGGCGTCATAGACGCGCTGTCGGTCGTCGGGATGGATCCGCGGCAAAAACCAGTCCGCCCGCGGCAGCATCTCCTCCACCGTGTAGCCCATGATGCCCGCGAAATACGGGTCCACGAACAGGCCGAATTTCTCCAGATCCCAGTCCCACATACCCAGGCGGGAAGCGGACAGCGCGCGGTCCAGCCGCTCCGCGCTTCTACGCGAGACGGTGAGCGCCGCCGCCAGTTGCGCCTCGCTGTCGCGCAGCGACTGCAAGGTTTCCTCGCGCTCCGTCACGTCGCGACTGGACAGCACGATGATCACCTCGCCGTGACGGTCGCGCCGGCTGCGGGCGATGGACTCCAGCACCCGCCAGGAGCCGTCCTGGTGTGCGTGGCGGCAGCGCACCGAGACTTGCGCCCCGACTTCCGAGGACAAGCGTCCGAAATCGCGCAGGGCGCCCTGGACGTCGTCCGGATGCAGGCCGAGCGCGGCCGGCTGGCCGATGAAGTGCTCCGGCGCGAAACCCAGGAGAGTCCCCACCGCCGGGCTGACGTAGCGCCTGACCAGGTGCGTGTCCAGCACGCTGACAATGTTCGCGGCGTTCTCGGTGAGAGCCGAGAAGCGCTCTTCAGCGTCAAGCAGCAAGTCGCGCGCACGGCAGCTCTGGATCGAAAGCGCTGCCATCATCGCAGCGGCTCGCACCACGTCCAGCTCGCGCTCGTAGGGCACCCGCGCCCGCCGGTGATACATGGCGAACGTGCCCAGCAGCTCCCCGTCCGCCGCCAGGATGGGCTCCGACCAGCAGGCGCGCAGGTTGTGCTTGAGCGCGGCGTCGCGATGCGCCGCCCAGGCGGGATCCGACGCGATGTCGGACGTGATCGCGGTGCGGCGCGTGACGGCGGCGATGCCGCAGCAGGCGTTGTCGGTGGCGATGGCGCGCGCACAGATCGAGCGGATGAGGTCCGCGGGCAGGTGTGGCGCGTGCCCCGGGATCAGATGCCGGCCGTCCGGCGCGAGCAGCAGGATGGAGCAGGCGCGCCCGGGAGTGTTCTCCTCCGCCAGGCGCACCATCGTCTCCATCATTTGCGGCAGCGTCGCGCCGGCGACGATGCGGCGCATGATCTCCGCCTGGCTGTCGCTGAGGGCGGCGGCTCGACGGTGTGGTGTGGTGTCCCGGGTAATGACCAGGAACGCAATAACGGCGCCGTCGGCGCCAAGCACCGGATTCATAAGCGAGTGCATGACACGGGTGCCGCCGACCAACGGAGCCTCGTACTCCAACTCGCCGGACTGCGCAGTGTCCCGCACCGCCTGCATCGCCGCATTCAGGCGCACGCAGAGATGCGGCGGGTAGCCCATTTCCGCGAGGGTCTTGCCGGGAAGGTCGCCGACGTCCCGGCCAATGGCGCTCGCCAGGGCGGGATTCCCCAGGATGCAGCGGAACTCGCGGTCGTAGACCGCGACGAAGTCGCGCGACGTGGCGATCAGCGCGGCGACCGCGCGCAGATCGAGCCCGTTCAAGGTAAGGGTCATCCATCCCCCCCGGATGGAGCATGCTGATCCTATTAGCGGGGTTCCCCTCGGCGAAGTCAATCAACCCCTGGGTGTGGCAATGGCGGCCGCTGGCCGGGTGGTTCGAGCAGCGCGCTGGAGCAACTTGTCTGGTTTTACGCCCTACTTGAACAGCTGGCTGGCGACCATTGACTGGTACATGCCATCGGTCAGGAAGTACCGGCGCAGGGTCAGCAGGCTCTTGGCGTCCATGCCGGAGACATAGCGCAGGCGCCAGGAACCGTCAGTCGCGGCCTTCCAGATCGTTTCCGCGACGATGGACGGCGGCGCCCCTTTGGCCCCGGCCTTGTTCATCCGCGGCACGGCCTTGTCGACGATGCCGTTGTAGGCGGTGAGCGCGCGGTCATGCACGAAGTCCGCCGAGCGCTCGTAGAAATCGGTCTTGATCGCGCCGGGCTCGACAATCTTGACCTTGATGTTGAGGGGCTTGAGCTCGAATTGCAGCGACTCGGAGAATCCGTCCACCGCCCACTTGGTGGCGTGATACACGCTGTAGAACGGAAACGTCGTGCGCCCGCCGACCGAGGCGATGTTGATCAGGATACCGCCGCCCTGGGCGCGGAACTGCGGCAGGATCGCCTTCACGCAGCGCATCAGGCCAAAGACGTTGGTCTCGAACTGCTTGCGCAGCCGCGCCTCGTCCATGGACTCGAAGGTGCCGGACAGGCCGTAGCCGGCGTTGTTGACGAAGGCATCGATGCGGCCGAAGCGTTGCACGGCGTCCTTGATCGCCGCATCGATCGAGGCAGGGTCGGTCACATCCAGCCTCGCGACCTGCCAGCGCGCATCGGTGCGGTCCGATTTCGGTGTGCGCATGGTGGACACGACGTTCCAGCCGCGCTCGAAGAACAGCTCCGCCGTCGCCTTGCCAATGCCGGTGGACGCGCCGGTGATGAGTATCGTTTGGGTCATGGTCGCAGCTCCTGTAGCGGGCCCGCGCCGTCTGAGCCTACGATGATCCAGTCGGAAGCGCGAGCTTGGCGGCTGGAACCAGGAGCACAGATGGGCCGGGACAACCGATACACGCTCTACATCTACTACCTGTCGTTCTTCAGCGGCAAGATGCAGGCATATCTGCGCTACAAG
>JBOGLL010000136.1:0-6411 GCA_050746065.1 Terriglobales bacterium
CAGGCGCTATACTTTCCGCATACTTTAGTTGAGACCTCCTGGTTTCGGTTCCCGGGAGGGCGGGGCACATTAATTTTCCTTCATACGCTCCGCGCATACCGAAAGATCGAAGCGTTTCCGGCCTCGACGCAAGCGGCCAGCTAGCAGGGGTCGAGAAGGAAGCGGCTTCACGGAGGTCCCGTCATGGACCTGGTCCTCATTCGGGCGATTTTCGTCCTGGTGGTGGCCGTTGCCGGCTATGTGCTGCAGCCGTTCGGGCTGCAGGCCCAGTGGGGTGCGGCAGCGGGTCTGGCCATCGGGGTTGGCATCATCCTCTTCGAGATGCGCCTGCGCACGGTCAGCCTGAAACGGCTGATTGGGGCGGCCATCGGCAGCGTGCTGGGCATCTTCGGCGCCTACCTGTTCAGCCTGGTCATCCGCAACAGCATCGCCCCTTCCAGCAGCCAGAGCTTTCTGCAACTGCTAGTGATGCTGCTCATGGCCTACGTGGGCCTGATCGTAGGGGCTACCAAGGGCGACCTGCTGAACCTGGCGGCGCTGGGTGGCGTCTTTGGCGGCGAGAAACAGGGCAAGAAGACCAGCAAAATCCTCGATACCAGCGTAATCATCGACGGCCGGATTGCCGACATCGCCGAAACCGGCTTCCTGGACGGCGTGATCGTGCTGCCGCAGTTCGTGCTGCGCGAACTGCAACTAGTGGCCGACTCGGCCGATTCGCTCAAGCGCAACCGCGGGCGGCGGGGGCTGGACATCCTGCAGCGCCTGCAGAAGATCGTTGCCCTGGATGTGCAGATCGTGGAAGACGACTATCCCACCATCCGGGAAGTGGATATGAAGCTGATCGAACTGGCCAAAGCCTACGAGGCCAAGATCGTCACCAACGACTTCAATCTCAACAAGCTGGCGCAACTCCAGGGCATCGAGGTGCTGAACATCAACGAACTGGCCAACGCGCTCAAGCCCATCGTGCTGCCCGGCGAGAGCATGAAGGTGTTCATCCTGAAGGAAGGTAAGGAATACAACCAGGGCGTGGCCTACCTGGACGACGGCACCATGGTTGTGGTGGACAACGCGCGCCGCATGATTGGAAAGAACGTGGACATCTCCGTGACTTCGGTGCTGCAAACCACCGCGGGGAAGATGATCTTCGGCCGGCTGGACGAGCGCGGGTTGGCGGCGCGTCCGGAGCCCCGCCGTCCGCAGTCGCCGAGTGCGCCGCAGCCGGTGGTGCTGGAACGGCCGACGGAGTAGTGGAATGTGCGATGTTTGATATGTGATGTTCGATGTGTGTGGTTCTGACATCACACATCGAACATCACATATTCAAACATCAACGGTGCCTCGCGGAGTCGGCGCAAACTCCGGAACCGTTAGCCACTGGTTTATACTCGTTCGCCCCGGATGAAAGTCTTCGTCATCATTCCTGCCGCTGGCCTGGGCACGCGCATGGCATCCCGCCTTGCGGGACCGCAGGATACGAAGGGCGCACCTACTTCCAAACAATTTGCCGAACTGGGCGGAGTCCCCATCCTGGTGCATACGCTCAGGAAATTCGCCTCCGTGGACGCCGTGAACGAAATCTTTGTGGCCCTGCGCGCCGCCGAATCCGCCCGTTTCGAGCAGCAGTTGGAGCAGGAAGGCTTGCGGGCGAGGGTCTACAGGGTCGAGGGCGGCGAGAACCGGCAGCAGTCGGTGGCCAACGCCCTGGCAGAGCTCGAAAAACGCTCACGCCCCGCGGCGGACGATGTTGTCCTGGTGCACGATGCCGTGCGGCCGTTCGTGGATGCCGAGATCATTCGCAACGTGATTGCTGCGGCCGCAAAACACGGCGCTGCCATCGCCGGACTGCCCGCCGTGGACACCGTGAAGCAGGTTGATCGCACGGCTGACGGGGCCATCGTCACCTCTACCGTGCCTCGCGAACGCGTGGTGCTGGCACAGACGCCCCAAGGCTTCCTCTTTGCGGTGCTCAAGCAAGCTTTCGACGACGCGCAGGCCGACGGCTTCACCGGTACGGATGAAGCCTCGCTGGTGGAACGCGCGGGACACGAGGTCGCGGTGGTCATGGGCTCGGCGCGAAATATCAAAATCACAACGCCGGCGGACCTGGAGTTGGCGGAGTTTTACCTGGCCCAGGAAAAGAAGATTCTTACCGCGGATTTGCGCGGATAGCTGTTGTGGTTCCGAGCGAAGCGAGGAATCCCTATGACTGGGAGAATGCTTCTAGTAGCGATTCCTCGACTCGTTCTCCCTCCCCGCTACGCGGGGTCGGTCGCACTCGCTCGGAATGAGAATTTGCACGAATCCGCGGTAGAGAACCAATGAGAATCGGTTACGGCTTCGACTCACACAGCTTCCGGCGCGGGCTGCTGCTGAAGCTCGGCGGGGTGCGCGTGCCGCACACGCACGGCCTGGCCGGACATTCCGATGGCGACGTTCTGCTGCACGCCCTGACGGATGCGTTGCTGGGTGCGGTGGCGGCGGGCGACATCGGGTCGTACTTCCCGCCGTCGGACAGGAAGTGGAAGGGCGCTGACTCGGCAGTATTTGTGCGCGAGGCCCTGCGACAAGTGGCTAGCGCCGGCTATCGAGTGGGGAACGTGGACTCGACGCTGGTGATGGAAAGGCCGAGAATCGGGCCTTACGCGAGTCGCATCCAAGGCAGCGTGGCCAAGCTGCTGGGGATTCGCGCATCGGCGGTCGGCGTCAAAGCCAAGACACCGGAAGGCCTGGGGACGCCCCACACGGCGATGGCGCACGTGGTGGTGCTGCTGGAACGGAAGCCCAGGCGGCGGCTCCGGGCAAGGTAGAACACTGCGGCGAGTATGAGTTTGTCATCCCGAGCGGAGCGACGAGCGAGGCGAGCCGCGCAGTCGAGGGATCTTGGTTTTGCTTGTGACAATGCAGGGACGAGAAGAAAACCGAGATCGCTCGGCTTCGCCGCCGGGGCGGGCTTCGCTCGGGATGACAAAGGTCAGATGGAGACTGTTTCGTAGATTTCTGAGGATACCGATGAAGAGCTCGCACCTGATATTCATGATTCTTGCCGTCGTCATCGCCGCCGGGGCCCAAAAGCCGCGCAAGCCGCGGCCGGAACAACCGGAGCCGGAAGTGGTCCGGCGGGCGGCGGAAGCTGCGCTGCGCGAGAACTGGCTGACGCCGGCGGAGAAGAGCAACTACCGCACCACGCCGCGCTATGCCGAAACCATGGAATACGTGCGGCGCGTGGCCGGATTTTCGCCGCGTCAGGTGAAGGTTGAGATTTTCGGGCGCTCGGGCGAGGGCCGCGACCTGGAAGCGGTGATCGTCTCGCGCGACGGCATTTTCGATCCCGGGCTGCTGCACCGCACCGCGCGTCCCATCGTGCTCATCCAGAACGCCATCCATGCCGGGGAAATGGACGGCAAGGACGCCTCGCTGGCGCTGCTGCGCGACATTGCGGTGACGCGTACCCACGCAGCCCTGATCGAGCGCGCTGTGGTGATCTTCATTCCCATCTACAACGCCGACGGGCACGAGCGCTTCGGGCCGTACAACCGCATCAACCAGAAGGGGCCCGACGAGATGGGGTGGCGCACCACCGCGCGCAACCTCAACCTGAATCGCGATTACATGAAGGCCGAGACGGCGGAGACGCGCGCCCTTCTGCGGCTGTGGAACCGCTGGCTGCCCGACTTCTTCGTGGATAACCACGTGACCGACGGCCTCGACCACCAGTACGACACCACGTATTCGCTGGAGACCGGTCCCAACGTTTTCCCCGCACTCGCCCAGTGGCAGCGGGAGGCGCTGGCGCCGTACCTCGAGAAGTCGGTCACGGATTCCGGCCACCGCATCAGCCCCTACACCGAATTCGTAGACGCTGCCGATCCGGCCAAGGGCATATACGACGGTGAAACCCAGCCACGCTACTCCGACGGTTACACGGTGTTGCAGAACCGTCCGGGCATGCTGGTGGAAATGCACATGCTCAAGGACTACAAGACGCGCGTCACCGGCAACTACGAACTGATGCGCGCGCTGCTGGAGGCAGTGAATCGCGACGCTGTGCAGCTTACCCAGGCCACGCGCGACGCCGACGCGGCGCAGATCGCGGCCGGCCAGAACTATGATCCGAATGCCAAGGCGCCGCTAAGGCTGACACTCACCGATGCTTCGCAGCCCTTCCAGTTTCGTGGATACAAAGCGCGCCGCACCCTGAGCGAAGTCTCGGGCGCCATGCGCACGGAGTACACGCAGGAGCCGATGGAGATCGCCATTCCTTACCGGTCGACGTTTGAAGTCGCCCTGAGCGTGACGCCGCCGCTGGCCTACATCGTGCCGCCGCACTGGGAGGAAGTGATTGAGGTGCTGGCTGCGCACGGGATCAGAATGCAACGCACGAATCGCTCGTGGACGGCGGAGGTGGAGACTTATCGCTGCACGGATCCGAAGTGGCAGCCCCGGTCGTATGAGGGCCGCCAGGTGCTGTTCCAGCCCTGGATCGGCGAGGGCGGAGAATTTCGCGAGGCTTCCCTGAAATGCACGGCGGTGCGGGAGAGCATGACCTTTCCCGCGAACTCGGCCGTCATCTCGCTCGACCAGCGGGCAGCGCGCGTGGCCATCCATTTCTTCGAGCCGCAGGCGCCGGACTCGGCCATGGTCTGGGGATTCTTCAACGCCATCTTCGAGCAGAAGGAATACGGCGAAGCCTATGTTCTGGAAACGCTGGCGCGCGACATGCTAGCCAAGGACCCGAAGCTCAAGGAAGAATTCGAGCAGCGCGTGGCCACCGACAAGGCTTTCGCCGCCAGCCCCACCGCGCGCCTGAACTTTTTCTACGAACGTTCGCCGTGGAAGGACCAGCGGCAGGGACTGTATCCAGTAGGGCGGCTGACGACGCTCGACGGAGTGCCGCTGCCTCCGGCGCCGGCACGCACGCGCTAGAGAAAGTGCCGTGGACCTGCTGACCGCGTTTGGACTGGTGGCGGTGTCGGCCATGGTGCTGTTCTACGCGCTGGAGCAGCACAACCGCTGGTACACGTTCGCTTTTGCGGTGGCCTGCCTTCTGGCGTCGGGGTATGGATTTCTTGCCGGTGCGTGGCCCTTCGGCGTGGTGGAGATCATCTGGGCCGGAGTGGCGCTGCGGCGCTGGCAGAAGGCGGGGCGGCCCGTCTGACACCTGCTTCAAGCGCCCTCCTGTTACCTCCTCCCTCGTCCCGCAGGGCGGGACTCGCTCGGAGCCAGTCGGGCGCGAATCTCGGGCCGGAGACCTACCCAGGGCTTACGGGCGCGAGTGCGCTGCGCGCCCCCGCGCTCGCCGCCCTGGGCTACACTCCGCCGCCCCGCAAGCGGGGCTGAATCTGCCGCAAGGTTGCGGCATCGGTCGCCTCGCTCGGCGTTCAGGATGTAAACAGGGCAAACGCTGGTTGAGCGGGTGAATCTGATCTCCCCTTTACCGGACGATTCTGCGCCAGTACAATCCGCGCTCGGAGTCCACCTTTCGCGTGCGATTGCTCTGCGTCTTGGCGGATCGAGAGGAGGTGAAGTGTGCATGCTCACTTGCATCTGCCACGCACATCTCCTAGTCCGACAGGGTACCTAGAGTGGCCGATTTGTTCGACACGCATCCATTCCTGGCTCCCCAACTATATGTGAACTCTAGAGTGACAGGCACCAGTTCTGGGTAGTTGGTATTCAGATCGTTGAGAACTGTCCGTGAGTAGAAGACGATATAGCACTCAGCGTCAGGGACACGGCGAACGAGGACGATCTTCGGTTCGCCTCTGCTGTCGGTCGACGGCACGTCTAGAGCCATTTTGGGCTGGTCCCCGGTGCTCCACGCCATCTGATAGGTGACTCTTTTCTTGTAGTCAGAGAAATAAAGGAATGTGCCGATCAACAAAAAAGCAAGAAAGACGAAAGAGCCGCGGAGAAGGGGTCTCATGGTTGTTGCCTTGTTTTCGAGCCCTACCATCGGTAGAGCGCCTGGGTCGAGTCTAATGTCAAAGAGTGAGTTCCGAGAAATGCCGCCCCGCAAGCGGGGCTGGGGCCGGTTGCAAGCGAGCAGCCAGGTCGTCTCGCCAGCAATCGGGATGAGAGGCGCGGGAAACCCAAGGTTCCTCGACTCGCGCTCCCTCTCGCGCCGGTTCGCCGTCGCGTCGGTCGCGCTCGCTCGGAATGACAATCATGGAGGGGCGAGTGATGGCACGGCTGAAGCCATGCCCTGATACAAACCAGGTTTCATGAGATAGCTACAGCTTGTTTCATAAATAGCGTTTGACCGTTCTTCTCCTCACCCCTCAGCGGCTAAAGCCGCATGATTCTCGGCCCTGAGCGGCGCGGCTGAAGCCGCGCCCTTTCAAAGAACTATTTATGAAACACGCTCTAGCCCAGCACCCAGCGGGTAGCGCTTTTAGGGAAGTGCTCGAG
>JBOGLL010000137.1:0-14788 GCA_050746065.1 Terriglobales bacterium
CCGCTGAAGCCGTTGGCGAAGAACAGGCCCTCAACGCCGGGCGCCGCGCCCAGGATGGGGTGATGGTCGGGCGTCATCTCATAGAGGCCGGCCCAGGCCCGCTTGGGATTCACGGCTACTTCCTCGAAGCAGGGCACGCGACTGGCGGCGCGCGTCAGCACCTTCTCGATGAAGTTCGAATCGAAATCCGTCCGGAAGCCGGGAGTTTCCTCAGGATCGTTCCACGCCATCAGGAAGCCGAGCCCTTCCGGGCGGAAGTGGAAGCCGTTGGACATATCAATGATCATGGGTGCGCTGCGCGGGAAGCCGTCGAAGGGTTCGGTAGGGACGAGCATGCGACGCAGCGGCTCGACGGGCAGGTCCACACCGGCCATGCGGGCCACCTGCGCGGCCCAGGCGCCGGCAGCATTCACTACAGCGCGTGCCGATACCGGGCCGCGCGTGGTTTCGACGCCAGTAATCTTGTCTCGGTTGCGCGTGACGCCGGTGACCTCCGCGTTCTTCCACAGACGCGCTCCCTGCTCGGCCGCGCGGGTCATGAAGCCGACCATGGCGCTATAGGGGTCAACGAATCCGTCGGTCGAGCAGAAGCTGCCGCCCACGACGTCGTCCGCACGCAACTGGGGATACATGTGCCGGATGTCGTCGGCGGAGATCAGGCGTGCGGTTTTCAATCCCAGGGCCACCTGACGTTCGTAGTTGGCGCGCAGGTAAGCCAGGTGCGCCTCACTGGTGGCAACGAACAGGTAGCCCTGCGCGCGATAGCCCGACGGATGTCCCAGGCGGTCCTCGAACGAATCGTAGAAAGGGATGGAGTACAGGGACATCTGGATATTGACGGGAGTGGAGAACTGGGCGCGCACTCCTCCCATGCTCTTGCCAGTGGAGCCTTTGCCCTGCTGGGTCTCGCGCTCAAGAACGAGCACGTCGCGGCAGCCGGCCTCGGTCAGGTGATAAGCGATGCTGGAGCCGACGATGCCGCCGCCGATGATGACGACTTCTGCTGTGTGCACTTCGAGCCGCCCTCGCGGGGCAAGCATTCTAGACCAGCGAGGGGATGCGACGGATGGGCAGCGCTTGCCCGCTCAGTGCGAAGGGGCACCGTTGCCCATCATTTCCTCAAGGATCTGGGTGAGATTGGCGATGGCGAAGGGCTTCTTGAGCAAGCTGGCCTGGCCTTTCAACACCCGGTTCAGCAGGATGGGATCGTCGGTTCCGCCGGACATGAACAGCACCTTTGTGTCGGGCCGGATTCGCGCCAAGCGATCGGCCAATTCCCGCCCGCTCATGCCGGGCATGGCCACATCGGTGAGTAGCAGCTTGATGGCGCCGGGAAAGCGTTCGGCGACCTCCAGAGCTTCCGATCCGCTGCGCGCTTCCAGGATGGTGTAGGGCAGGCGCGCCAGGTGCTGGCGTAACATTTCGCGCACGCCGTCCTCATCGTCCACCAACAGGATCACGTCGCGGCCGAAGGCGGGGAAGATGCGGGCCATCTCTCGCGGCAACTGCGTGCACAGGTGCGCTTTGGTGACAAAGCCATCGCAGCCTTTGGCTTTGGCGATGTCTTTGGCCGTCATGGTTTCGAGCACAGTCATCATGATGATGCGGGTGGAAGGAAAATGCCGGCGCGAGGCCACCGCAACATCGACGCCACTCATCTTGGGCATCAGCAGGTCGAGCAACACCAGGTCCGGCTGCAAGCGCTCGATCATGGCCAGGCCTTGTTCGCCATCCTCGGCGGTGCCCACCACTTCCACCCGTGTCTGGTTCTCCATGAAGCGGGCGATGGCCTGGATGGCTTCGTGGTGGTCGTCCACAATTAGCGTGCGGATGCGCTTG
Organism: Terriglobales bacterium; assembly: GCA_050746065.1. GTDB lineage: Bacteria > Acidobacteriota > Terriglobia > Terriglobales > Acidobacteriaceae > CAZXVY01. Next base: position 1,840 of record JBOGLL010000137.1, read on the forward strand.
ACGGGCGGAATCAGCGGTTCAGGGTGCAGCGACTGGCTGGTCTCGATGCCGGGGGTCATGACACCTCCATCCCGGCATTCTGGGGGCAGGGTGCCGCAGGCAGCAATCCGGCAGATTCCCTAGTTTAGCGAGGAAAACGCCCTATCTCCGACTGGGCTAGGGCTCCACCATCTTGTTGCGGATGGCGTAGCGCACCAGGTCGGTCACCGAATGAAGGTCCAGTTTTTTCATGATGCTGGCCCGGTGGACTTCCACGGTATTGACACTGATGTAAAGCACGGAAGCTGCTTCCTTGTTGCTCTTGCCTTCGGCCAGCAGTTGTAGCACTTCGCGTTCGCGCACCGTGAGGGCGTTGCCGGCGAGTTCCGGTGAAGTCTGGGCACCGGCGCCCTCCACATAACCCTTGAGCACCATGTCGGAGACGCGCGAAGTCAGAAACACACGATGCTCCAGCAGGCTTCCCACCGCCAGGACCAGTTCCCGCCCGGCATCGGACTTCAACATGTATCCGCGGGCGCCTGCCGCCAGCACTTTGCGCGCCACTTCCTCGGATTCGTGGATGGTGAGCACCAGCACTTCGGTGCCAGGCACGGCTTTCAGGATCTGCAGGGTGGCTTCCAGACCATTCAGGCCCGGCATGCTGAAGTCCATCACCACGATGTTGGGTTTCAACTGTGTGGCCTTGGCAATGGCTTCGCGGCCGTTAGAGGCTTCGCCCACGATCTCCCAGCCAGGCTGGGCCTCCAGCAATTGCCGCAAGCCGTGCCGGACTACTTCGTGATCGTCGGCAATGAGGATGCGAGCCGGGGTCATGATTTTGTTCTTGCCACCGGAATGGTGGCGCGCAAGGTTGTGCCCGCGCGGTTCGACTCGATTTCGAGCCAGCCACCCAACTGACGCAGGCGGTCGCGCATTCCCAGCAGGCCGACGCCGAACGCACCCACGCCGCGTTGGATCTTTTGCAACGCATCCTCCGGAATGCCCTGCCCTTCGTCCTTCACTTCCAGCCGAACGGCGTCGGCATCGCTGCGCAGGCTAACCTGCGCGGTGGAGCTGCGGGAATGGCGGTGCACGTTGGTCAGCCCCTCCTGGGCAATGCGGAACAGCGCCAGACGGGCTTCGTAGGGTAGTTCGTCGAGACCATCTTCGTCCACCATTACGTCGGCTTGAATGCCGCTGCGCCGGCTGAAACCGCGGCCAAACTCTACCAGAGCCGACGCCAGACCCAGTTCCTCGAGCAAGGGAGGATGCAGCAGGTAGGAAAGGGTGCGGATTTCCCGCTCGCTCTGCTCGGCCAGCCGAACGGCTTCGTCCACGATGGGACGAATTGACTCCGTCTGAGCCGCGGGAGTGGCCTGCAACTGGTTGAGGTCGATCATGAGGGCGGCAAGGACCTGGGAGGTGCTGTCGTGCAGCTCGCGTGCGATGCGGCGGCGTTCCTCCTCCTGCAGGCTGATCAAGCGCCCAGAGAGATCGCGGAGCAGCGCCTGGGCCCGCTTCTGTTCGGTAATATCACGGATGGAGGCGGTCACCAGCAGCCCGTCTTCGGTTTCCAGCGGGCTCAGGCCGATATTCACTGGGAATTCGCTTCCGTCCTTGCGCCGCCCGTGCAGGTCCAGACCCGAGCCCATGGGACGCGTGGATGGTCTGCCATAGTAACCGGTGCGATGCGCTGCATGCAGGCTTCGTGCCTGCTCCGGCACCAACAGCTCCACGGGACGATCCAGGAGTTCAACTCGAGCGTAACCGAAGAGCCGTTCCGTCTGGGCGTTGACCAGCACGATGCGTCCCTCCCGGTTCACGATGACCATGGCATCGGGAGCAGATTCCAGCAGGCCGCGAAATTTTTCTTCGGCTCTCATCCGGGCCGCATGAGTCGCAGCCTCTTCCTGGGCTTGCCGCCATTCGTCCATGGCCGCCGCAATGACGATGGCCATCACACCAAAGACGCCCACAAACATCTGTGATAGAAGAACGGCCTCGTGTCTGGGCCATCTGGCAAAGGGGCCAAGGCCCTGCAGAGTGCCCCATACTGCGACGACCGCCATGGCGAGGGTAGCCGATGCGGCTTCACGCTGGCTGAAGCGGAAACCAGCCCAAATCAAGAAGGGCGCGCATAGGGACTGCAATGGATAGTGTTTCGGCGCGAGAATGGCCCCAGCGAAAACCAGATGCGTGGTGATCAGCAGGCCGGTCATTAGAGCGAGGAATTCGACTGACTGGACCGGGTCCCATCGCCAACGATAGTTGGAAGCCCACAGAATCAGCAGTGGGGTCACCACCAGAGCACCCACGGCGTCTCCCGCCCACCAGGTCAGCCAGATGACGCCGTAGTCGCTCCATTCGGCGAGGCCTTTCAGCAGCAGGCTGGACGTACCCACGCTGGCACTAATGGCAGTGCTGAGCATGCAAGCCAGGATGACAAACAGAAAGGTGCTTCGGGAATGTTCGAACACGCGCCTGCCATTGCAGTAGCGGGTCACCAGCCAAGCGCCGGCCAGTGCTTCGAGCGTGTTTCCGACGGCGATTCCACTCGAAGCAGTCAGTGAGCCGGACGTGCTCACGTTTGCCAGATAGGCCCCGAAAAAGATGCCCGGCCACACCCGGTAGCCGAAAAGCAGCAGCGCTGCCAGCGCAATTCCGGATGGTGGCCAGACCGCGGTGGCACTGGGGTTCACTTCGGCAAGCCGCAGCCCCAGCTTTGCGGCCACGAAGTAGACTGCGGCCAGCACCACAATCGCAAGCAGGTTCCTGTCCCTCTTATCCACTGCGCATCTCTCGGACTCCGAGAAGCGTTGGCCTGTACGCGTTGCTCACAGAACCAGATGCGCCTAGCTTAGTCCTCACCGCCGCCCTTCGCTAGTACGGTCCGATGATCCCACCGATCTGCCGCGACGCCGGCTGTGCCGATCCTTGCGGCCTCATGGCCTGCGCGATCACGTCGAGATACTTCAGTCCGGACCCGGTATTGAAGAGCACCACGCTGTCCTCGGGCTTGAAGTAGCCGGACGCCAGCAGCTTGCGATAGGCGGCCAGCGAGGCTGCCCCCTCGGGCGCGGCAAAAACGCCTTCCTCCCGCGCCCAGGAACCCAGGGCTTTCATGATCTCCGCGTCGCTCACGGCCACGGCGCAGCCCGCGCTCTCGCGAACGATCTTCAGGATCAGGTAATCACCGTAGGCCTTGGGAACGCGCAAGCCCGCGGCCAGAGTATGCGCGTCAGGCCAGGGCTCGCTGGCTTCTTTGCCTTCTTCCCAGGCCTTCACGACAGGAGCGCAACCCGCTGCCTGCACGGCGATGATGCGCGGGCGCTCTGTGCCGATCCAGCCCAGCGCGTTCATTTCCTCGAACGCCTTCCACATACCCAGCAGGCCGACGCCGCCGCCGGTGGGATAGATGATGGCGCTGGGCAGACTCCAACCCAGTTGCTCGGCAACCTCGTAGCCCATGGTCTTCTTGCCTTCGACGCGGAAGGGCTCCTTGAGCGTGGAGACGTCGTGCCAGCCTTCCGCACGTGCCCGCTCGGCGACCATGCGGCCGCAATCGCTGATCAATCCATCCACCAGGGTCACTTGGGCCCCGTAGACACGGCACTCCAGCAGATTGGCCTGCGGCACGTCGCGCGGCATGAAGATGTGCGCTTCCATGCCCGCTGCCGCGGCGTATGCTGCCAGCGCGGATCCTGCGTTGCCCGCGGTGGGAATGGCCAGTTTCTTCCGTCCGTAAGCACGGGCCATGGTCACGGCCAGACCGAGTCCACGCGCCTTGAAGGATCCCGTGGGATTGAGGCCTTCGTCTTTGATCCACACATTCGCGTGCTGACGCGAGCGCAACATAGGAGTGAAGCCCTCACCCAACGTGACGGGCTCCACCCCGGGCAGCACGGCCGCATAGCGCCACATGCCGGCGCGATTCGCGTCGATGACCTTCTGCGGGGAACTTCCCTTCAGCGGCTCGAGGTCGTAGCGCACCCAGAGCGCTCCCGCGTCTTTTGGGCAGACACTGCGGAGCTGGTTCGCGCTCAGCTTCTCACCGCAGCGTGAGCACTCAAAGTGGATGATTTGGGGCAATGCGCGTGCTCTCTCCTCTAGGCATGGGGTGGAAACTCCGTTCGATCCGAACTAGCTGCAGTTAAGGCTCACCTGAAATTCCTGTAGAGACGCAGCTTGCTGCGTCTCCGAGACGTTGCAAGCAACGTCTCTACGGGTGCTAGGGTCATGCGGCCGCCGGCGGCCCGGGCGGCAACTGTTTGAGCAGCGCATCGGCCCGGCGGAACCACGGACGCTCGCGCCGTTTCAGGTAGCCGGGAAGGTTGTGCTTCTTCGACAGGATGCGTTGCGCCCAGTGGCGCGCATCGTCCGGACGGCCCTGCTCCATCAGAAACTGCGCGTACTGGAACTGGGTTTCCGAGAGCGTGGAGATCTTGACCACTTCCTGGAACAGCGCGGCGGCCTTCTCCGTGCGCCCGGTCCTGGCCAGGGCGTGGGCCAGGAGACCGGCGGCGCGATGGAAGTCGTGCTTGGGATCGAGGGTCACGACGCGCTCCAGGTCACCGGCCGCGGCAGCGAAATCACCCAGTTCCAGTTCGCAGATCGCCCGATGATAGAAAGGCTCGGGAGTCACGGTGCGCGTGGTGATGGCCTTGTCGAAACACTCGCGGGCGCGCCTGTAGTCCTCCTTCTCCATGTAGAGGTCGCCCAGCTCTTCGTAGTTGCCGGGCGCCGGGTTGTCCATGACCAGCGACTCCAGTTCCGCGATGCGCTTGCGGTGGGACAGTACCTGGAACTGCCCCCGAACCAGCGAAAGATCGGGCAGGGCTTCCGCCAGAAGGTAAACCAGCGCGCCCAGTCCGCCACCGAACAGGATGATCCACAACCAGAAGTTATCCGGACGCCGGCGCACGAAGTGGATGATGGCAAGAGCTTGCAGAAGGATTCCCCACGTGTAAATGAAGGAAACCGCGCCCATGGCCGTCGCCCGAATATAGCACGCACACAGTTCACGAAAACGTCCTGCAAAACGGATGTTCTGGCATCATGCTGGGGTGCCGGATTTTTACTCCACGAGTGCGCGCTACTATGACGCCGACTACTCCGCGCTCGGCTACACGGAGGATGTGCCTTTCTATGTGGAGCTCGCCGCGGGATCCGGCGGCCCGGTGTTGGAGATGGGTTGCGGCACGGGACGCGTACTGCTTCCCACGGCGCGCGCCGGAGTGTGCATCCACGGTCTCGACGCCAGCGCAGACATGCTGGCTGTGCTGCGTCGATCGCTTGCCTCCGAGCCGCCAGAGGTTGCGCAGCGTGTCTCGCTGACCCAGGGTGACATGCGCACCACCAGCGTCGAAGGCCGCTTCGCGCTGGTTACGGCTCCGTTCCGGGTCGTCCAGCATCTACTCGAGCGCGAGGACCAGCGGGCGTGGCTGCGAAACGTCCGCTGCCACCTTGGACCCGGGGGCGCACTGTGCTTCGACGTCTTCCAGCCCGATTTCCTCCTGATGACCAAATCTGGGCAGCCCACCGTGGAACTCGAACGCAAGGACCCCGTCGGCGGACGACTCATCCGCCGCGTGGCGCAAACGACGCCGCACTTCGAGGCGCAGCGACTCGACGTTCGTATCCAGTGGTTGACGCAGAACGAGGGCGGAACCGAACTGCTACTCGACACCGTGGACTTCACCATGCGCTGGTTCACGCAGGCCGAGATCGAAAACCTGCTGGAGCTCGAGGGTTTCCGCGTCACCGATTACTGGGGCTCGTTCCAACGTGAGCCTTTCGGCAAGGGCTCGCGGCAGCAGATCGTGTGTGCGGTACCGTTGTGAGCTTGAGGCCCACCGTCCGGCAAGCGGAAACGCGATGCTAGAATGGCCTCAGTGAAGACGCCCATCCGCTTGCTCGCGGTGGACCTGGACGGCACGCTGCTGAATGCGGCCTCCGAAATCCCGGCCGCCAACCGCGAGGCCCTGTGGCGCGCTCATCAGCGAGGCGTGGAGATCATTCTGGTGACCGGGCGCCGGCACCGTTTTGCGCTGCCCATCGCCCGCAGCCTGGGCATCGACCTGTGGCTCATCAGCTCGAACGGCGCCATCACTCGCTCGTTGAGCGGAGAGACCTTCCATCGGGACCTGCTTCCGGCACCGCTCGCCCGTGACATTTGCGCGGTCCTGGAAACCTTCCGTCAATGCACCATCCTTACTTTCGACCTGGATACCAAGGGCGCGCTGGTCATCGAAGGCACCGATGGCTTCGATCCCGGCATCCAGCGTTGGATGGAGCGCAACGCGGAGTGGATCGCATGTGTGCCCCGCCTTGAGGACGCGCTGCTCAGCGATCCAGTGCAAGTAGCGTGTGCGGGTTCCGTGGAGCGGATGCGGCGGGCCGAAGAGCGCCTGCTCTCGGGAGACTTGGATGGCCGCATCACCGTCCTGAAGACGCGCTACCCGGCGCGCGACCTTAGTTTTGTAGATGTGCTCAGGTCGGGCTGCTCCAAGGGTCATGCGCTGCAGCGCTGGGCGGCGCACCGCGGCTTGCGGCGCGAGGAGGTCATGGCCATCGGCGATAACTATAACGACATCGAGATGCTGGAGTTCGCCGGCGTCCCCGTGGTCATGGCCAACGCCGACGACGAGCTCAAGCAGAACGGCTGGGCCACCACTCTGAGCAACGAACAGGACGGCGTGGCCGCCGCCGTGCGCGAGTTCATCGGCTGATGCCGGGTTCTGCCATGCGCAAGCACGCCCTCACCACGCTGGCCGTCGTTGTGGTGCTGGCGGTACTGGCCTGGCTGCAGTTCCGCTCCTGGCAGGACTTCGACTGGCAGGTCTTCCTTTCCCAGACGCAAAGCGTCAACCCCCTGCGGATCGCCGCCGCCATCACCATTGTGTATTTCGTCTACCTGCTGCGCGCCCTGCGCTGGAAGATCTTTCTGCGTCCGGTGCGCCAAAGTTCCACCCTGGCGCTGACGCCGGCGATGATGATCGGCTTCACCGGGCTGGCGCTGCTGGGGCGTCCTGGCGAACTCATCCGTCCCTACCTGGTGGCCCGGCGGGAGAAACTTCCCTTCTCTTCGCAGATGGCGGTGTGGCTGGTGGAGCGCATCTTCGACACGGGCGCCTTTACCGTCCTGGTGGCGCTCAACATCTTTTTTGCGCCCGGCCTGAGCGAACTTCCCTATTCCGACAAGTTCCCTGCGATCGGTGGGTTGCTGGTGGCGATGGTGGCGGGGCTCGCCGCAGGAGCGTTCCTGATCTGGCGGAACAGCGCGGGCGCGGCCCGATGGACGGAACGCACCCTCTCCCGGTTTTCGCAACACGCCGGCAAGAGCGCGGCCCAGAAAGTGCAGGCCTTCGGCGAGGGCATGCACACCATCCACGACGCGGCATCGTTCGTGCAGTTGGTGGCGGTATCGCTGGCCATCTGGCTGCTGATTGCCATTGCCTTTCGCGAGGTCACGCATGCCTATCCCGAACCGCTGCGCTACATGACCGTGCCGCACGTGCTGTTGCTCATGGGCTTCAGCATCGCCGGATCCACCGTGCAGCTCCCGGCCGTTGGCGGCGGCTCGCAACTGGCGACCATCGCTGCGCTGCACCACGTCTTCGGCGTGCCGTCCGAGCTGGCGGTGAGCTGTGGCATCCTGCTCTGGCTGGTGACCTTCGTTTCGGTCACTCCGGCGGGGCTGCTCCTGGCGCACCGCGAGCATGTTTCACTCCGCAAGCTGTCGGAGGAAAGCGAAGAACAGATTGAATCATTGAGTGATTGAATCATTGAATCATTTCAAAGCCTGACTCAATGATTCAATGGTGCAATGATTCAATGATTCAATCCTCCTGATACAATTCCCCGGCAACTGGCACCAGCGGTCTCCCGGCACACTCGATGAAATGTCCGTTCTGCGGCTTTGGCAACGACAAGGTAGTGGACTCCCGTGAGAGCAAAGAGGGCGAGTCCATCCGCCGGCGGCGCGAGTGCCTGAAGTGCGAAAAGCGCTTCACCACCTACGAGCGCATTGACGAAATCCCCTACATGGTGGTGAAAAAGGACGGGCGGCGCGAAAAGTTCGACCGCCAGAAAGTGCTGGCGGGATTGCTGCGGGCCTGCGAGAAGCGTCCGGTGGCCATCGGCAAGCTGGAGCAGATCGTCAACGAGGCCGAAGCCTATGTAGTCGACTCGCCGGAGCGCGAGCGCAAGACCAGCGAGATCGGCGAAGTGATCATGAACCGCCTGCGCCGCCTGGACAAGGTTGCGTATGTGCGCTTCGCGTCCGTGTATCTGGACTTTAAGGACGTGAAGGAGTTCATGGCCGAATTGAAGGACCTCCTGAAGACCAAGGAAGGATCGGCGGCGAAAGGAAAGGTATAGACCGGATACGATGTCTCACAAGATCACACTCATCCCTGGCGACGGCATCGGCCCCGAGGTTGAGCCGCTTTGCGGGCGTGAGCGATGCGAGAGCGCAGCTCGAACGGAGTGGGAGCCCGCAGGCGAAATCCTGAGCGAAGCGAAGGATCTGCTGCCCGCCGACTGACACGAAAATGACCCACAAGATCACATTGATCCCCGGCGACGGTATCGGCCCCGAGGTCACGGGTGCGGTGGTGCGCATTCTTGAGGCCACGGGACTGAAGTTCGAGTGGGAGAGCCTGCTGGCAGGCGCCGAAGCTTTCGAAAAATACAAGGAATACATCCCCAAGGAGCTCACGGCGTCACTGGAGCGGACGCGCGTGGAGCTGAAAGGGCCGGTGACCACGCCCATCGGTGGAGGCTTCGCATCCATCAACGTCACCCTGCGCAAGCAGTTCGAGCTCTACGCCAACTTCCGGCCCATCCGGAACCTGCCCGGTATTCCCACGCGCTATCCGGGCGTGGATCTGGTGATCGTCCGGGAGAACACCGAGAGCCTCTACGCCGGCATCGAGCACGAGGTGGTTCCGGGCGTGGTGGAGAGCCTGAAAATCATCACCGAAAAGGCCTCTACGCGCATCTCTCGCTTTGCCTTCGCATATGCGCGTAAGGAAAAACGCAAGAAGGTGCATGCCATCCACAAGGCCAACATCATGAAGCTCTCGGACGGCCTGTTCCTGCGGTGCTCGCGCAACGTGGCCAAGGAGTATCCGGAGATCACCTACGGCGAGCACATCGTGGACAACACCTGCATGCAACTGGTGATGAACCCCTACCAGTACGATGTGCTGGTGATGGAAAACCTGTATGGCGATATTATCTCGGATCTGTGCGCGGCCTTCGTGGGCGGCCTGGGCATGGTGCCGGGCGCGAACCTGGGCGACCAGTGCGCCATCTTTGAGGCGGTGCATGGCTCCGCGCCCGACATCGCGGGAAAAAACATCGCCAACCCGACGGCGGTGTTGCAGTCCGCCATCCTCATGCTGCGCCACATCAATGAGCCACAGGCTGCGGACATGGTGCAGGGCGCGCTCAACCGCGTCTACCGCCGAAAAGAACATCTGACGAAGGACGTGGGCGGCACCGCGAGTACCAGCGGATTTGCCGACGCCGTGATTCAGGCCTTGCAATCGGGCGAGTGGAAGGACGAGCTGGAGGCGTACAGCGCGCCTGCGGCTGCGTCCGCTCCGCCCGCCAAAGCGGCGACAGCGTAAGACCTAGTCAGCGGGGAGAAGCCGGCGGCTACGGGCTGACTGGAGGCGGCGATTTCCATCGTTGACCTTCCCGGCATCCTTTATTTACACTCGCCTGTTCTTTCAGGGAACGGATTCATAAATGGCGCAGGGGCAGGTAGCCGTAGTCCTCTTCCAACTCGGCGGGCCAGACACGCTCGAGGCCATCGAGCCGTTTCTGTACAACCTGTTTTGCGATCCCGACATTATTGACTTCCCTTTCGCCCGCCTGGGACGCCGTCCGCTGGCCAAGCTGATTTCCACTACGCGCGCCCGCAAGGTGGAGCAGCACTACGCGGTGATCGGGGGCGGGTCGCCCATCCGGCGCTTTACCGAGCAGCAGGCGCGGGCGCTGGAAACGCATCTGAACGAGATCGGGATTCCCGCGCGGTGCTTCGTGGCCATGCGTTATTGGCATCCGCTGACGGCGGACACGGTGGCGGAACTCGCGCACGAGCCCTGGGACGACATTGTGCTGCTGCCGCTATATCCGCAGTATTCCTCGACCACGACGGGCAGCAGTCTGAACGAGTGGGCTCGGTGCTGGAACGGCATTGCTTCAGGGGCTAAAGCCCAGTCCGATGGCGATCGTAAGGGCGCGGTTGAAACCGCGCCCTTTCAAAACAACTCCGTGGCCGGGGGCTCGCCATCATTCAGCGGGATTCCTGTGCATGTCGTCAAAGAGTTCTACCGTCATCCGCTGTATCTGGACGCACTGGTGGAGCGCATCGAGCAAACGCTGGCCCGGTTCCCTGCCCCGCAAGAGGCAATGCTGGTATTCAGTGCGCACAGCGTACCGGTTTCCGTCATCGAGCGCGGCGATCCCTACCAGCGGCACGTCGAAGAAACGGTGCGGCTGGTGATGGAGCGCGGCGGATGGACCAACCCACACCGGCTGTGCTATCAGAGCAAGGTTGGGGCCAGCAAGTGGCTGCAACCGTCGCTGCGCAACACGGTGCGAGAGCTGGGCGAGAGTGTTGTGAAGCAGGTCTGCGTGGTACCGGTTTCGTTCGTCTCCGACCATGTGGAAACGCTGGGCGAGATTGATCATGAAGCGCGCGAACAAGCGGAACGGCTGGGCATCGGCCAGTTCGAGATGGTGCCCGGACTGAATGATTCGCCGCAGTTCATCGGGGCGCTGGGAGATCTGGTCATGCAGACAATTCAGAATGCAAGATTAGAAATGCAAAATGAGGAAGCGGACGGGAGACTGGTAGCAGCAGACTGAAAACCTGGAGAGAGTAGCGGGATGGCAGAAGCTCCCAAGACGGAAGCAACCAAGGACGCGGGCGGGTCGCCAGCTTCCACGCAGGCGGCGACGAAGTACGTCGGGACTCCGGCCGTAGGTACGTCGAAGGCCGCGCCGGCGGCAGGCTTGGCCGCGGTGGGTCCGGAAAACACGGAAGCCAATCAGCGGAGGCGGCGGCTGGTGTGGAGCTGCGTGGCGGCGTTCCTGGGCGCGTGGTTCATCGCCTTCTTCCGTTTCTTCCTGCCGCGCACGCTGTTCGAGCCCTCGACCATCTTCCGCGTGGGTTATCCCTCGGACTTCGGCCTGGGAGTGGACACTAAGTTCCAACAGCAGTTCCGCATCTGGGTGGCGCGCACGCCGGACCGTCTGTTTGTGATCTACGCACGCTGCACCCATCTGGGCTGCACGCCCGACTGGAAGCCGGGCGAGAACAAATTCAAATGTCCGTGCCACGGTTCGGGATACGACAACGAAGGCGTGAACTTCGAAGGGCCGGCGCCGCGTCCCATGGATCGCGCGCACCTCGAACTGGATCCCACGGGACAGATCGTGGTGGATACCAGCCGTCTGTATCAGTGGCCCAAGGGCCAGAGAAGCCAGTTCAACGATGACGGGGCGTACATCCCGGTGTAGATCCGATTGGTAATTTGTAATTTGCGATTTGCGATTTCGTGATCGTCTTGCGGAGCTGGGATAAGGATAATGGCGGTTCCTCCCCAAGCGGAGGCGCCGGAGGACGCGGCTAAGGGAGGCCGGGCCACGCAAGGGCCTTGCCTCACATAGGGCCCTGCTCCGCAGATAATCATGCCCGCCTGCGGCGGGCAGCGGGGTCCCGCACATGCGGGATGGCGGGTTGCGGGAGAGCGCGGCCGGGGCCCGCAGTACCAGGTTCGCAAGGAAGGCGGAACAGGATGGCCGAGGAAAACGGCAAGAAGAACGGCGGCGTGGGCCTGATCGAGAAGGTGAAGGAAGATGTCCGCACGGTAACGTCGGACATGATCCAGAAGGCCAAGGAGCAGAAGGAAGGCCTGAAGGACCCGACCAAGACCCAGATCTTCACCTCCATCTTCCGCCACAAGCACGACGACACACCGCGCAACCGGGCGCTGGGCGTGCTGTCCAACGTGTTCCTGCACCTGCATCCGGCCAAGGTGAACCGCGACGCGGTGCGCTATAGCTTTACCTGGGGCATGGGCGGCATCACGTTCTATCTGTTCATCGTCCTGACCTTTACCGGCATCTTGCTGATGTACTACTACCACCCGACGAAAGTGCAGGCGTTCCGCGACATCCTTTATCTGGAGCACGACGTTCCCTTCGGCAAGCTGCTGCGCAATATGCATCGCTGGGCGGCGCACCTGATGATCATCGCGGTGTGGCTGCACATGCTGCGCGTGTTTCTCACCGGGTCGTACAAGCGTCCGCGGGAGTTCAACTGGTGCGTGGGCGTGATCCTGCTGGTGCTGACCTTGCTGCTGTCGTTCACCGGCTACCTGCTGCCCGACGATCAGCTCGGGTTCTGGGCGGTCACCGTGGGCACCAACATGGCGCGGGCCACGCCCGGCCTGGGCAGCGAAGGGCCGTTCGGTCCGGAGATGAACATGACGCCGTATAACGACGTCCGCTTCGGACTGCTGGGCGGTTCCATCGTGGATGCGAATGCGCTGCTGCGAAGTTACATCTGGCACTGCATCGGCATTCCCGTGGTTGCGGCGATCTTCATGATGGTGCACTTCTGGCGCGTGCGCAAGGACGGCGGGATTTCCGGACCGGCGGCGGTCGTGCTGGAGAGTGAAGTGAAGGAAAAGAGATAGAGGGCGCAGCTTATGGATTGGCATCAGCTTTGGGAGATCAGTTCGGCGCCGGACAATGTGCCCATCGTGGCCATGATTCCGCTGATGGCCTTCTACTGCTGGCTGGCCTGGAAACAGGCGCGCGCCAACGATCAGCTCATCACTCAACTGGAGGGCGACGCAGCCGCGGCCAAGACCCATCACCGCAAGACCTGGCCTTTCCGGCCGGGCTGGCAGAAAGAGATCCACGTGTGGCCCTTCCTGCTGCGCGTGGA
>JBOGLL010000138.1:0-10632 GCA_050746065.1 Terriglobales bacterium
GATGGAGGGTTGGGCTATGCCCATGGAGAATGCCCTCGAGTCCGCCCTGGTTCCCGCCTGATCCTGCGGCTTTCGTGGCGGCGCACGCGAACTCTACTCCGCGCTGGTGGGGTCGATCATCCGGCGCACGGCCGAGATCCGATTGGCGGGGATGCCGGCGCGATTGGCGTGTTCGCGGATGACGGCTTCGTCGGGCGCCAGGTACACACAGTAGATTTTGTCGCCGGTCACATAGCTTTGCAGCCACTGGATCTCCGGCCCCAGGGCCTTCAAGGCAGCTACGGAAGTCTGGGATACGGCCTTGATTTCCGCATCCGACATTTGTCCTGCGCCAGGCACCTCACGCTCGATCACGAATTTGGGCATGGAGTTGGACCTTCCGACAAAATGCCATTAAATCACAATCCGCTTGGAATCTGCTCCGCTCGCAGCGCCGCGGCGGAAATTGGGACCAGTCACAGACTTGAACGAAAGTAACTCATTGCCATTACCCTGGATATCTTTTCTCTGGCACCTAAGTGGTCTATATTCAGAAGTATCTTGCAGGTGGGCAGCCGGAGGTAGGCTGCGAGTGCCCGGACGGGGAGCGGCCGCCTGCTTGGAGAAATTGCAATTGGAGGGCAGACATGCCCGGTACAACCGAAAACCGGATTCTCCACCGGTACATGGTCAATCTTCCCGTCACCGTGAAATGGCAGACCGGGGAGGGCAAGGGAACGTTCCCCGCGGTGGTGCGCGACATCAGCGAAGGCGGCTTCATGGTCGTCGGTGACGCTGACGTCCCGCCCGGCGCCATCCTGGAGTTCACCGTTGGCATGCCCGCCGAAATAGCCACCAGGGAAGAGAAGCAGTATCACTTCCGGGGCAAGGTCGTGCGACTGCAGAAGACCGCTGAAGGCCGCACCGGATTCGGCGCCCAGATCGAGGAATACGAATCGGTCGCCCAAGAGCCGGTCGGCGAAGAGCCGGTGGTGAAAGTTGCGCCTGAGTACCTCACCCACCAGCAGGAAGAGGACGCGCAGCGCCGCAAGCGGATGCGTGCCGCCCTGGCCAGCGCCACCTACAAGATCATCATGGTGGCTGTGGCTGTGATGCTGGTCCTGGGAGTCATCAACTACGTATTCCGGCAGGGAAGCGACCCTCTCCAGCAACAGCTCACCGGAGGGGACCCCGGCATTCGCGTGTGGGTGCACGAATCCACCGGCCTGTACCACTGCCCGGGTGCGCAATCCTACGGCACCGGCGCGGGCCGCTTCATGACTCAGCGGGAGGCGCAATTGGCGTATCACCGGCCGGCGCTGGGGAAGCCCTGCCAGTAAACCAGCTCAGCCACCAGCCAGCAGAAAAAAAGAGGCCCGCGGCAAGCGGGCCTTTTTCCTTGTTCCGGAAGAAGCAGTCTACTGCGGCAGGGCGCGTCCCTGGCCTCTCTCCGCGATGACCTTGCGGGCGTTGTCGGCCAGTTCCTTGGCCATGGGTAACAGGTCCACAGCTTTCACGACTTGTGGATCGGTTTCGGCGCGGACGCGCAGTCCTTCCTGGTGTCCGAACTCGGCGATGAACAGCTCCACCTTGATGTTGGAACGAAGCCAGGAGTCGCCTTCGATCAGCTCACCCTCGGTGTAGGGGATCTTCTGTTCGTCGAGGAAGCGCCGGAAGTCCTGGAGCACCACGTCGTCCACCTCGAAGTTGCGCGCCAGGTGGCGGTTAATCAGGTAGTGCTTGGCGAAATTGAAGAAAGCGTAACGCTGCAGGAGCGAGTCCTGGAAGCGGTTGCTGCGCGGTGCGGGAAGCTTGACGTCGGGACTAATGCCTCCGCCGCCATACACCGGGCGTCCGCTATCGGTCATTTTGATCTCGCGGTTGCCGTTGTTGTTATTGGGATGGGTCCCGTTCTCGTTCTGGCCGTTGTAGTAGTAGTCGTAGAGCGACACGCCGCTGTACTCGCGCTGGATCAATCGTCCGCTGGGGGTGTAGTACTTGGCCGTGGTCAGGGCCAGGCCGGTGTTTTCCGAGAGCGGATACACCGTCTGGACCAGTCCCTTGCCGAAGGTGGTTTCGCCGGCAATCAGGCCGCGATCATGGTCCTGGATGGCCCCCGCCACGATTTCCGCCGCGGAAGCCGTGCCCCGGTTCACCAGCACCACGATGGGATAGTTCAGTCCGCTGTCTTCCTCACGCGCCCGATACAGCTTGTCCGCCGAGGATCGGCCCATGTGCTTCACGATCAGCGATCCCTTCTTCAGGAACTTTTCCGCGACGCCCACACCTTCACTCAACAGTCCGCCGGGATTCTGCCGCAGGTCGAGAATCAGGCCTTGCAGATTGCCGAACTCCTCGAGCGCCTGCTGCACTTCCTGCTCCGTAGTTTCGTTGAAGCTGGAGATATGCAGGTAGCCCACGCCGGGGCGGATCTGGAAGTGCACGTCCACACTGAAGCGCGGGATCTCGTCGCGGGTAACCGTGAACTCCAGAGGTCCATCGGCGCCTTCGCGCATGATGGTGATGCGCACCACCGTGCCCTTGGGGCCTTTCAGCAGGTCCGCTACTTCGCTGGTGCTCAGATTATCGGTGGGCTTGCCGTCCACGCCCACGATCACGTCGCCGGGACGGATACCGGCGCGGTACGCGGGCGTGCCCACGAAGGGCGCGATCACGATGACTTTGTTGTTGCGCGGACCTACTTGCATGCCTACGCCGTAGTACTTGCCGCGCTGATCTTCCTTGAGCAGGGAATAGGACTTGGGATCAAAAAAATTGGAGTGCGGATCCAGCACCCGCAGCATGCCCGGGATGGCGCCGTTGTAAATGGCCTTTTCCGCGTTCACGGGCTCGGCGTAGTTCTGCTCCACTACGTTGTACACCTGAGTGAAAACGCGCAGGTTGTCCTGGATTTCCGCGTCGCTCGAGGCCGGAGCCGAGCCCAGCCGCTGCCCGAACAGCGCTCCCATCGAACCGCAAACCAGCATCACCAGAATCACGAACAGGACGGAAAGGCGTGAACGATTGGACATGGTGCTTCTGTTTCCTCCAAGGGCGGCTCCGGCCCGCGCAACCGGCCGCTGCCTCGCAGTATAGCATGCGCGAAATGGTCATCGGAACGGCATCCGCTTGCCTTTTCAGGCGCTTGCGGCTCGTTTCGAAACCTGGCGGTAGTGAGATGCCGTCACCCGGCCCCACGATGCCGGATTTCTCACCGGAATTCGTGCAAGTCGGGGCAGCCTTGCCTTTCCCGGGGGCCGACGCCGGGGCACTCCTGCTGGTATCATGGGCCCATGAACCTCGGTTTCACCGAGATCCTGTTCCTGTTCTTCATTGCCCTGCTGGTGTTCGGGCCGCGCAAGCTGCCCGAACTGGGGCGCCAGATCGGGCGGGGGCTGTCGGAGTTCAAGCGCGCCAGCAACGACTTCCGTACCCAACTGGAGGACGAAGTCCGCCAGGTGGAGTTGGACGAGGTCGCCGGCCAGACCATCGCGCCGCCCGCGCCGGATTCGGCCGTGGTGAGCGCGAGCAGCGAGCCAGCCTCCCTGTCCGCAGATTCGCCAAACAAGGGAAGCGATGCCTGAAGCGGCGCTGGACTCGGCCCAGGCGGACCACACTCCGGAGCAGACCGAGGAGCACGACCTGGGCAGCATGAGCTTCCTCGATCACCTCGAGGAACTGCGCCGCCGTCTGATTTATGCCCTGCTCAGCATCGCCGCCGGCGTGCTGGTGTCCTGGCCTCTCGCCGACCGCATCTTTGCCGTCATGCAGCAGCCCATCATGGACGCGCTGCGCCGTCATCAGCTCGACGACAAACTGGTCTACCTGAGCCCCACGGAACCCTTCAACATCTACCTGAAAGTCGGTTTGATGGCAGGGGTGTTCGTGTCCTCGCCGCTGGTGCTGTATCAGCTTTGGGCGTTTGTCGCTCCCGGACTTTACCGTAACGAGAAACGCTACGTGCTGCCCTTCATGTTCTGCACCGTGGCCTTGTTTCTGAGCGGGGGCTACTTCGGATACCGCCTGGTCTATCCCGCGGCCCTCGACTTCCTCATCGGCTACGGGGAACAGTTCCGCCCCATGATCACCATCGGCGAGTACACCGACCTGTTCCTTACCGTGATCCTCGGACTGGGCGTGGTGTTCGAGTTGCCGGTTGTGATCTTCTTCCTCGCACTCATGGGAGTGGTGGACGCCGCCTTCCTGTGGAACAACCTGCGCTACGCGGTGCTGGGCATCTTTATCGTGGCCGCCATCCTTACACCCACCACCGACATCGTGAACCTGATGATCTTCGCCGCGCCCATGATCGCGCTCTATCTGTTCAGTATCGGAATCGCGTGGTTCGTCCATCCCAGGCGGCGCAAGGCACGGGCCGCGGCGTGATGGAGAGTCCGCGCCGCTTCCTGCTGCTGGCAACCATCGTGGCCGTCTCCTCGGCATGTGTGGCGTGCGCCGAAAGTAAGCCAGAGCCGGCTCCCAGCACCCCAGTCTTGCCTGCTGCCACGCAGGCTTCGCCGGTTCCGCCTCCGGCCCCGGCATCCGTGCAACGCGTGGACCCGCAACGTGCCATGCGTTACGTGCGCGAAGTGGTCGGCTTCGGATCACGGCCGCCGGGAAGTCGCGGCCACCGGCGCCTGGAAGCCTATCTCCGCGCTCACCTGAAGAACGACCATCTGGAAGAGGATGCCTTCACCGCCTCGACTCCGGCTGGCGACCTGCCCATGCGCAACTTCATCGCGAAGTATCCGGGGACGAAGGACGGCGTGATCGTCATCGCCTCGCACTACGACACGAACCTGCCGCTCAAGAACTTTGTGGGCGCGAACGATAGCGGCTCCAGCACCGGGCTGCTGCTCGAACTGGCGCATCACCTGCGGGGCAAGAAGCGCGACGGTTACAGCGTGTGGCTGGTATGGTTCGATGGCGAAGAAGCCATCCGCGAGTGGTCGCCGACCGACAGCCTTTACGGCAGCCGCCACCTGGCCGGGCGCTGGCAAAAGGACGGCACGCTGCGCAAGATCAAAGCGTTCGTGCTACTGGACATGATCGGCGACAAGCAGTTGAGCATTGCCCGCGACCAGAACTCCACTCCTTGGCTCCTTGACCTGGTGGGACGGGCGGCCGCACGACTGAACTATGAGGCACACTTCTTCCAGCGCGGCACTGCCATCGAGGACGACCACATGCCGTTCGCACGAGCCGGCGTGCCCGTGGTGGACCTGATCGATTTCGAGTACGGCTACGGCAACGTCTTCCATCACACTTCCGAGGACACGCTCGACAAGCTCAGCCCGCGCAGCCTGGAAGTGGTGGGCAACGTGGTGCTCGAAACCGTGCGTCTTCTTGATGCGAAGTAGAGCGAAATAACATGGGACAGGAAGTCATCTGCAAGGCCAGCTTCGGCGCCAAGACCTCGCGCGGCAAGGCGCGCCTCGAAAGCGAAGAACTCATTTTCCGCGGCGCCTTCCGCCTTGCCATTCCCTTCCGCCAGATGCGCTCGCTGCGGGCCCGCGACGGCCAGTTGACCATTCGCTTTCCCGAAGGCGAGGCCACCTTCCACCTCGGCCCTCACGCCGAGAAATGGGCCGGCAAGATCAAGAACCCCAAGAGCCTGCTGGACAAACTGGGAGTGAAAGCAGAGTCGAAAGTGATCGTTCTGGGCGTTCGGGACGAAGCTTTTCTCAAACAGCTCGCTGCACGGCTGGCCAAGCCCGCCGCAACCCGGCCGGCTGCCGCCGCGGACATCATTTTCCTCGCCGTGGAAAGCAGGGAAGAGCTAAAGGAGCTTGCACGAGTGAGGGAGTTTCTTCAGCCCGCAGGCGCCATCTGGGTCGTGCGGCCCAAGGGCACGCCGGCCATCAAGGACGTGGACGTCATCGCCGCCGGTAAGGCCGCCGGCCTGGTAGACGTAAAGGTCGCGGCCTTTTCTCCCACCCACACGGCCGAAAAGCTGGTCATCCCGCTGAAGCAGCGCTGAGCGCAGGCAGGAAAAGCAACACGAAGGACACGCGGTCCCAGGAAGGATTCCATCGTGCAGCCTTCGTGTCCTTCGTGGTTCGCTTTTCCCAATTTCCTTGCAGCCCGCGGCGTGACACCTGACACTGGCTGCGCATGCAGCTCTCCTCTGCCGACTGGCTGGTGATCGTCGCCTACTTCGCCGTCAATCTCGGCATCGGCCTCTACTGGTACCGGCGGGCTGGCGGCAGCATGCAGGAGTACTTCGTTTCCGGGCGGGACGTCCCCTGGTGGCTGGCCGGCACTTCGATGGTGGCCACAACGTTCGCTGCCGACACTCCGCTTCTGGTCACTGGCATGGTGTTTCGCTACGGCATTGCCGGGAACTGGCTGTGGTGGTCCATGGCCCTGAGCGGCATGCTGACGGTGTTCTTCTTCGCGCGCCTGTGGCGCAGGGCCGGCGTACTTACCGACATGGAGTTTGTGGAACTGCGTTACGCGGGTAAGCCGGCCGCCTTTCTGCGGGGGTTCCGCGCCCTGTATCTCGCGCTACCCGTCAACACCATCATCCTTGGCTGGGTGAACCTGGCCATGGCCAAGATCCTGGAAATCACGCTGGGCATCGAGAAGCTGCATGCGGTGATGTTTTGTCTGACGCTAACGCTCATCTACACCGCCATGAGCGGCATGTGGGCGCTGCTGTGGACCGACCTGCTGCAGTTCGTCTTGAAGATGGGGGTAGTGATTGCGCTGGCCGTATCTGCTGTGCAGGCGGTAGGTGGAATGGATGCGCTGCTGACGCGAGTGAGGGAAATGGACCGCGCCCGCGGGGCCGACACCCTGGCTCTGCTGCCCGACTCCTCCGCCTCGTGGTTCCTGATGTTCCTCGTCTATCTCAGCGTGACCTGGTGGGCGAGTTGGTATCCTGGAGCCGAGCCCGGCGGCGGCGGATACGTGGCCCAGCGCATCTTCTCCGCCAAGAACGAACGCCACAGCCTGGCCGCGACGCTGTGGTTCAACCTCGCCCATTATGCGCTGCGTCCCTGGCCGTGGATCCTGACGGCCCTCGCCGCCGTGGTGCTGTATCCGCACGCCAAAGATCCCGAAGCCGCCTACGTCCAGGTGATGGTGGATCATTTGCCCGCCAGCCTGCGCGGACTGATGCTGGCCGGCTTTGCTGCTGCCTACATGTCCACGGTGAGCACCCACATCAATCTGGGCGCGTCCTACCTGATGAACGACGTCTATCGCCGGTTCCTGCGGCCCAGCGCAGAAGAGCGTCACTACGTGCTGGTCTCGCGTCTGGCCTCGGTGGCGGTCGCTCTGCTTGCCGCGGTGGCCACCTACTTCATGAGTTCCATCGAGTGGGCGTGGAAGTTCCTGATGTCCATCGGCGCCGGCGCCGGCCTGGTGTTCATGCTGCGCTGGTTCTGGTGGCGCATCAATGCCTGGTCGGAAGTGGCAGCCATGTCCGCGTCGGCAGTTTCGTCGCTCCTGCTGCAGTCGCGAATCGCGGCGCCCCTGGTGGAGTGGCTGCGTGGATTCGACCCGCAACTGCCCCCGGGCGCGCTGGACGCCAATCATCCCCATGGATTCGCCTGGCTCATGGTCCTCACCACATCCTTCACCACCGTGGCTTGGCTGGCGGCCACGTTCTTCACCCCGGCGGAATCTGAGGCCACCCTGCGTGCCTTCTACCGACGCGTACGCCCCGCAGCCTTGGGCTGGCGGCCGATTGCCATGCTGGAATCCATCCCGGTGCGCCAGAACCTGTTCTGGTCCGCGGCCGATTGGCTGGCCGGCTGCACCCTCATCTACTGTGCGCTCTTTGGCATCGGCAAGCTGATCTTGGGCGACCCAGCCCTGGGGATCACCTTGCTGGTCGCGGCGTCAGCCTGTGCGGGTTTCATCTTCTGGGACCTGCAGCGGAGGGGATGGGAAGAGAACTGAGAATTGCTCGCCCAATTCTGCGTCCTGCGACCTGAGACCTGAGACCTGACACCTGTCCTTCGCTACAATGGCCCCTGACGCCTGATGGCCGACCAAACCCTCTTCTGGATCGCCTTTAACGCCTTCGTTGTCCTCATGCTTTTCCTGGACCTGAAGGTGTTCCACCGAAAGTCGCACGTCATCGAGTTCCGCGAAGCCCTGGGCTGGAGCGCTTTCTGGGTGGGCCTGGCCGTGGCCTTCGCCGTTGGGATCTTTTTCTTCTGGCCCGATCCGGCTCAGCGCGGCGAAAAGACCATCGAGTTCGTCACCGGCTACCTGATCGAAGAATCGCTCAGCGTGGACAACCTGTTCGTCTTTTTGCTGATTTTTTCCTACTTCAAGGTGCCCCGGCTGTACCAGCACAAGGTGTTGTTCTGGGGGATCATCGGGGCGCTGGTGATGCGGCTGGCGTTCATCCTGGCGGGCGTGGCCCTGATCCGCAGGTTTCACTGGATCATCTACGTGTTCGGCGCCTTCCTCATTTACACCGGCTTCAAGCTCTTCCACCAGGAAGAGAGCAAAATCCATCCCGAGAAGAACCCGCTGCTGCGCTTGTTCCGGCGCTTCTATCCCGTCACCAAGCGCTATTACAACGGTCATTTCTTCATTCGCAAGCGCGGCGTGTGGATCGCCACGCCGCTTTTCCTGGTGCTGATCGTGGTGGAAACCACCGACGTGCTCTTTGCCGCCGATTCCATTCCTGCCGTCCTGGCCATCACCCAGGACCCGTTCATCGTTTATACCTCCAACGTCTTCGCCATCCTGGGATTGCGCTCGGTGTATTTCGCGCTCGCCGGCATGATGGAAATTTTCCATTACCTGCACTACGGGCTGGCCATCATCCTGATCTTTATCGGGGCCAAGATGATGCTGTCGGAGCTGTACAAGATGCCCATCTGGGTGGCCCTGTCCGTGGTGGCGGGGGTGCTGGCGATTTCCATCATCGCTTCCGTGCTGAAGCCCCACAAGAAGGCGCGACTCCCGGAGATGGACGCGGAAGCGGAGTAGCGCGCCACATTCAGCCGTCAGCAATCTGCGCGCGGCATCCAGCAGCGAAAAAAGTGGGCGTGCCCTCAGGCGCGCCCAGTCCTGCACTTGGTTGGAGCTTCTCAGGCTGCTTTTCCAGCAGCCACCTGGTGGGCAGTGGAGGTCTCCAGTTCGCCCGTGCTCACCGAGATCGTGCCGGCTACCTTTTCGGCAAGGCCGGCTGCGATCTGGTTAAACTTCTCTCCCCACCGCTCAGAATCGTCCTTGTTGGCCCAGATGGACATGCACACAAACTGCCCGGTTTCGGCATTGAGCGATTCCACCACATCCACGAAGCCCGGTTGCTTCCGGAGCAGCGGAATCACGTCCTGGTTCAATGCGGACCTCACTTCTTGGACATGTTCCGGCTTGATGTTGCATTGCACGATTCGGGTCTGCATGCACCCTCCTTTCACGTGAGACTCGAGAGCAGGGCGAATTATAAGCCCCCCAAGGCCGGTTCGCAGCCGTTTCTTTGGGCTTTAGCGGCTAGGGCCGCTCTTCCGCCGGACGCGATCCATCGAGTCTCAACCCATCATTCGAACCTTAGGGTCTCCCCTACGACCACCGAGTGCTTCCGGAACTTGGCGTCGTTGTGGGCAGGGAAGTCGATGCGGTAGTGGGCGCCGCGGCTCTCTTCCCGTGCCAGGGCGCTGCGCACGATGAGCAGCCCGGTCTGGAGCAGGTTCACGGCCTCGCGGGTCCGGCGAGAATTTTCCGGCGGTAGGCGCGATTGCAGTTGCTCCAGGTCCTTCATGGCCTTGCGCAACGAGTCGCCGCTGCGCACGATGCCCGCGCCTTTCCACATGGCCTCGCGCAGTTCGCGGATGAAGTCCTCGACCGTCGGCGAGTGCGGGCCGGGTTTGGCCGCGACGGCGTGCTTGCTGCGCGACGCCGCCGCAGAAGTCTTGCGCCCTTTGGGCGCCGCAATGGGGCCGGTGTCTTCCCGCATGGCTATTCCCGAGCGCGCGCCGTACACCAGCCCTTCGAGCAGCGAATTGCTGGCCAGGCGGTTAGCGCCGTGTACGCCCGTGGCCGCCACCTCGCCCGCCGCGTACAGCCCCTTCAGATTGGTTCGACCCTCCAGATCGGTGCGCACGCCGCCCATGGCGTAGTGCGCCGCCGGCCGCACCGGCACCAGGTCGGTGGCGATGTCCAGGTTGTATTTCATGCAAGTAGCGTGGATGCGGGGAAAACGCGCGCGCAGTTTCTCCGCATCCAGGTGGGTCATGTCGAGATATACCACAGGATCGCGCGCGGGTGAAATTTCAAGTTCATTCACGATGGCGCGCGCCACTACGTCGCGCGGCGCCAGTTCGCCCATCTCGTGGTACTTGGGCATGAAGCGCAGGGTCTCGGCGTTGCGCAGGTACGCGCCCTCGCCGCGCAACGCTTCCGAAAGCAGGAAGCGCGGCGCGCCCTTCAGGTACAGCGCCGTGGGATGAAACTGCACAAACTCCATGTCGCTGATGGCGGCACCGGGGCGGAAGGCCATGGCCACGCCGTCTCCGGTGGCCACGCCCGGGTTCGTGGTTTCGCGATACACCTGGCCCAGGCCTCCGCTGGCCAGCAACACGGCGCGCGCGCCCACTTGGTGGACTCCGCCCTTCGCGTCCATCAGGGAAACGCCGCGCACCGCTCCCCCGGACAGGCAGAGGTCGAGGCTGAACTCGAACTCGC